>DASWAC010000554.1:0-6391 GCA_036391335.1 Ktedonobacterales bacterium | reverse complement strand
CTGAATCGGCAGGTGCATGCTTGGCAGGCTCGCCTGCATCTTGATCGAATCATCCACGAACTCGACCATCGAGTGAATGATGCTCTGCGGGTGCACCACCACGCTGATCTTCTCGAAGGGGATGCCAAAGAGCCAGTGCGCCTCGATCACTTCGAGCCCTTTATTCATCAGGGTCGCCGAGTCGAGGGTGATCTTTGGCCCCATCCGCCAGGTGGGGTGCCGCAGCGCCTGCTCGACGGTGACATCGCGCATCTGCGCCAGGGTGTGGTGCCGCAGCGGGCCGCCCGACGCCGTGATGATGAGCCGGCGCACCTCGGCGATGCGCTCACCGCGCAGACTCTGCCAGATGGCGCTGTGCTCGCTATCCACCGGCAGGATGCTCACCCCGTGGCGCGCCGCCTCGGCCATGACGATGTGGCCGCCCATCACCAGCGTCTCTTTATTGGCCAGGGCGATGGTCTTTCCCGCGCGGATGGCGGCCAGGGTCGGCTCGAAGCCCACCATGCCGGAGGTCGCCGCGACCACGATATCCACCTCGGGGTGCGTCGCCGCCTCGGTGAGTGCCGCCGCCCCACGCCGCGCCTGTGGCAGCAGCGCATCGAGCTGGGCAGCGGTCGCGGCGTCATCGTGCGTGCAGACGACCAGCTCAGGCGAGAACTCACGCGCCTGCTCGGCCAGCAGCGCGACATTGCCTCGCGCCGCCAGGGCCACGATGCGGAATCGGTCGGGGTATACCCGCACGATGTCGAGCGTCTGGCGCCCAATGGAGCCGGTGCTGCCGAGCACCGCGATGCGGCGGCGGGAATCTAGTGCGGGCATGAGAGAGCAGGCGTCCTTCCCCTGACGTGGCGGGCCGTTCCATGAGCGCGCGCACCATGCCTATTGTACCGCTCTCAGCCAGACCGTGGTTCATTCTGGGCCGCAGCGCCCAATCTGGGGTGCCCATTGGCGCCGGCACAGCCACGGCACGTATAGTAGCGTGTGACTTTCTCGCACACGCACCCAGGAGGCGCATCGGTGTCCCACGAGTCCACAGGCCCACTCGTCGTCGTGACGGGTGTCTTCGATCTGCTGCATGTCGGGCATCTGCGCTTCCTCACGGCGGCTCGCGCCCTGGGGAGCCGGCTGAGCGTAGGCATCGAGAGCGACGCGCGGGTGCGCCGCTGGAAGGGCCCCGACCGGCCCATCCAGAGCGAGGAGGACCGCTGTGAGCTGCTCGCGGCGCTGCGCATGGTGGATGAGACGTTCCTCATTGCGGGCGAGCGCGTTGACCCGGACTACTATGTGGAGCTGCTGCGACCGATGAGCGCGCGCTATCTCGCCGTCACGGCGGATGATCCCTTCCTGGAGGCGAAGCGCACGGCGATGGCGCAGATCGGCGTGGAGGTCCGCGTGGTCACGCCGCGCATCGAGAACTATTCGACGACCCACCTGATCAACCTGCTGGGGTGGTCCTAGCGCGAGTGGGGCCGGCGTCAAAGGATGACAACACAGATGACCATGGACGGCACATTGACAACCCAGATGGAGACCTATCGCCCGCTCCTCTTCTCGATCGCCTATCGCATGACGGGCAGCGCCAGCGATGCCGAGGACCTCGTGCAAGAGGCGTATCTGCGCACGCTGACCTCGGCGCCGGTCGCCGTCGCCTCACCAAAGGCCTATCTGACCACCATCATCTCGCGTCTCGCCCTCGACTACCTCAAGTCCGCCCGAGTGCAGCGCGAGGACTACGCCGGTGAGTGGCTGCCCGAGCCGGTGCTGACCAGGGCGCCGGCTGCCGCCCCAGACGAGGTCGCCGAGGACCACGAATCGCTCTCGATGGCCTTCCTCGTCCTGCTGGAGGCGCTCACCCCGCCTGAGCGCGCCGTCTTTCTGCTGCATAAGGTCTTCGACTACCCCTTCGCCGAGATCGCCACGATGCTCGAGATCCCCACCGCGACGTGTCGCCAGCACTATCACCGCGCCCAGGCGCACATCGCCGAGCACCGCCATAGCTTCGATGTCTCGCCAGACGCGCATCGCAAGCTGCTCGCCGGCTTCCTCACGGCGGTCTCCGCCGGGAACGTGGAAGCGCTGGCCAGGCTGCTCGCGACCGATGTCATGTCGTGGTCTGATGGCGGTGGCAAAGTGCTGGCAGCGATGCGGCCCATCGCCGGCCGCGACCATGTGGCCCGGTTCATCGTGGGAATCATGCAGAAGGCGCCAGACACCGTGCGCTATGACGTCGCCAGGGTCAACAGCGAGCCTGCGCTGCTCATCTGGCTGGGTGAGAGCCTCTTCGATGTGGTGACCTTCGAGCTTTCCGCCACGCATATCGTGGGCATCCGCTTCATGCTGAATCCCGACAAGCTGGTCTATCTCACGCGGCAGCTGACCGCGCCCGATATCTACCCGCCACTCTAGGCCGCTTTCCCGCTGAGCTGTCACGTGCGCCAGCGCCGGCTCGTCTCCTGAGTGGAGCTCACCCACCAGGCGTAGGCCAGGTGTGTTAGACGCTCTGAGTGTAAGGTCCATCATGGGATGGACATCAGGAGGATTCTCGATGACGACCGTGTTGGTGACTGGTGGCTCAGGAAGGCTTGGCCACCATGTGGTGCAAGCGCTGCTCGATGCCGGGGCGCCGGCCCGCGTGCTCAGTCGCCGTGAGCGAGCTACGGGCGACCCAGCCGTCGTGGACTGGCGCGCCGCCGATCTGACCAGCGACCGCCCGGAGGCCGTCGCGGCGCTGGCCGCGGCCTGCGAAGGCGTAGATGTGATCGTCCACACGGCCAAAGGTGCCGGCCAGACCACGACCGCCGCGGTCGAGGTGCAGGGGACGGCCCGCCTGCTTACGGCTGCCCGCACGGCCGGAGTCGGCCACGTGGTCTACATCTCCATCGTTGGCATCGAGACGACTCCGCTCCCCTACTATCGTGAGAAGCTAGCGGCGGAGCGGCTGGTGCGCGAGAGCGCCATCCCCTGGAGCATCCTGCGCGCCACGCAATTTCACGATTACGTCGGCCAGATGATCGCGGACCTGACCAGATTTCCCGTCGCGGTCTATCCCGCTGGCGCCAGTCTGCAGCCGGTTGCCGTCCACGAGGTCGCGCGGCGCCTGAGCGAGATGGCGCTCGCGCAGCCCGCCGGCATGGCGCCTGACTTTGGCGGGCCTGAAGTGCTGCCGATGGGATATCTCGTTCGCAGCTGGCTGCGTAGCCGTGGCATGCGACGCCTGGTGTTGCCGTTTCCGCTGCCCGGAGCGTTCGGCGCGGCGATGCGCAGTGGCCAACAGACCAGCCCGCAGCATCGCGCTGGCACCCAGACCTGGGAGGAATGGCTGGCACAGGCAGCCCCGGCGCACCTGGCGACGACGCCATCTCAGCCGGAAGGGAGTCACGCCTGATGCCACCACGACGGGCTTATCGGCTGGCGCAGGTCGTCGTCCTGCTCGCAGGGCTGGGCTATACTCTCGTCGGGCTGGCGCTCCTCTTCGCGCCGGTCTGGTTCTTCCAGCACATCGGGATGTATCCGCCCTATAACCGGCACTATGAGGGCGACCTGGGCACGGCGATGCTGCCGGTGGGCGTCTCGCTGCTCGTGGCAGCCACCGCGCCGCGGCGCTATCTGCCGCTGCTGTGGCTGGGGACGGCGATCAGCGTCTTGCACGCCGCCAATCACGCCGTGGAGGTCGTGGCGCATGGCGTCTCTGAGCTTGGCACGGCGGGGAGCCTCGCGGTGTTCGCTGTGGCGCTGGGCCTTGCCACGGCCTATGTGTCGAGTCAGCCCAAGGGAGACGTGGCCGCGTAGCCCGCCACGTGGGTTCATTCGCCGGCTCGCTTCCTGCCGCATGCTACCCTTCTTCGGCCCGCCGGGCCTGCCACTCGCGCGCCAGCAGAGAGTATTCCGCCAGATCGATCAGCCGCGCGCCGTTGGTCCAGGCGTCACGATGCACGCCCTCGAAGGTGAAGCCCAAGCGGTCGGCGACGGCTCGTGAGGGCGTGTTCTCCACCTCAGCCTGCAAGCCCACTTTGTTGAGCCCCAGCTTCTCGAAGGCGTAGCCCAGCATGGCGCGTGCGGCGCGGGTCATCAGGCCCTTTCCCGTCGCGGCCTCGCTTAGCCAATAACCGATCTCGGTGCTCTTGACCTGCCGCACCACGGGGAAGAAGAGGAGGCCGCCCACCAGGTGGCCATCCTGCCAGATGCCGACCCAGGGGAGATCGTCTTCCGCGAGACGCGTGAGGCCGCGCGCGATGAACGTCTCGGCATCGTCGAGGGTGCGCATGTCCTCCGCCCAGCCCAGCCAGCGACCGAGATACGTGCGGTTCGCGGAGACGTATGCCAGCAGCTCGGGGGCATGATAGCGCTGGAGAATGCGCAGCTCAGCGCCATCACCCAGGTCATAGCGAAACATGGCACCTTGAACCTTTCATGAGCATGTACGGGCGCGACCAGATGATAATCGTGCGCTCGCGGCAGTGACAAAAAGTCCATTGGCCACTCGCTTGCCATTGCTGGTAGGTGGCTGTGCTGATACAATGGGCGGAGTGACTATGCCATCTCGGTTGATCCGCCTGATCATCACGCCGTGCACATGGAGGTGTCTCATGGAGCCAGGCTGGCCGGGGACGCAGAAGCGCAATACCCCCGATTTGCGGCAAGGCGGCGCCTATGGCATACCCGCGTACCCCAAGCCGCTACAGAGCACTACGCCGCAGCCCACCGGCGACCGAATGCCCGAGGTGAGCGGCCTGCCCCAGCTCTTTGGGCACCCGCCCACGGTGCCGGCACTCCCTGAGCTAGATGAGCTGCGCGCTATGCGCTCGACCGGTCCGCATGCGGCACAGGCTCGGCCCCTCACTGCGCCACCGATACGATCGCGGCCCGCATCTTCGCTGCCCGGCTCGCCCGAGAGCATCGCGGGGGTGGTCGCTGATGCCCCGCCCGCCACGGGAACCACGCCCGCCGTCGCACGGTCCACGCCAACGCTGACCCAGCAGCTCGCCGCGATCGCGCCGCCGGATGTCGCCCGGCAGGCCATCGAAGAGCTGGGCATCCTGGGCCGCGAGCTCGACAGCCTCCCCGATGCGCTGGCCCAGAGCGGCCTGGCCAAAGTGCATCATCAGAGCTATCGCCGCGCCTCCATCGCCTACCTCTCCCTCGCGCAGCATGCCTGGATCGCCCTGGCCGAGGAGCGCCTGGAGCAACGTGGCGCCGAGCCGGAGTATCGCAACGCCGCCGTCGAGCTGGCGCGCAATCTGCGCACCATCCGGCAGGACTGCGATACCGCCCTGGCCAACAGTGCCCTCCCGCTGCCGCAGCGCAAGCCGCTCTTCTGGTCGCGTCGCGCGAGCTATTTCCGCGCAGGGTGGCAACGCTGGCAGCCTGCGCTGAGCGTGCCGGGGAACCCAACGACGATGGGGCGCGCGCTGCTCTCGCTGCGTGGCTTCACCGGGCTGGCCGCCGCGTCTGGCTTCGAGCTCTGGCTGCATGACACGCTCGTGCTTGCCGTCCACGTGATGGGAGTCCTCACCGCGCTTGGGCTGCTAACCCTCATGGCGGCACTGGTCATGGCTGGGAACGGAGCAAGTGTCATCACGGCCGTGGGCGTGCTCGCCATCGTGATGCTGGCATGGGCCGCGAGCACGCTGCTCATCAGTGCGCCACAGGTCTCCTTGCGGGTGCTGCTGGGAGCGTCGCTCTTCTCGCCGCAGCGCACAGTGCGCCACGCCCGCACGGGCTCCGGCTTCCTCGCGGGTCTGCTGCGGGCATGGCACGGCTTCGCAGGCATCACTGGCCTGCTGGGGGTTGGCTATGCCATTGGCAGCGTCGTCTACCAGAAGGGTGGGCTCGACGCTTTCCGCGCACAGGCGGCGCCAGATCTGCTCGATCGCGTGGGCGGCCTGGTGACGACCGCGGGCATCGCCGGCGCGCTGGTCGCACTCCTCACACTGGCGCTAGTGGCGCTGCCACTGGCGCTCATCTCGCTCTTCCGCTATATCGCGGAGCTTGGCGGCTCGGTCGGCTGGGTGCCCGCCGCGCGGCGCTATGCGCTGGGGCCTGCGTTCGGAGTGCTGCTGGCGTCGCTCGCGGCAGGGCTGGTCGGGGTAGATGCGCTGGCGATAGGGAGCGGGCTCACGCACCCACCACTGCTCGAAGCGCACGTGGGCAGCCCCGACCTGACACTGAGCTGGCGCGCGGTTGCCTTCCTCGCGACGGCTCTGGTGGGGTGGCTTGCGTTCATCGGCATTCCATTCCGCATCGGGATGATGCGCTGGCAGGCGATCTGGCTGCGCACGCTGGATACACACCGCGCCGAGGTAGGCTCGCATATGCGACGGCTCTCGCTGGCCGATCCGAGCACTGGCACGCAAGACACCAGCGCCGACAACTTGCGCGCGATGGAATATGA
>DASWAC010000553.1:0-3060 GCA_036391335.1 Ktedonobacterales bacterium | reverse complement strand
GAGGATGCCGGCGAAGGTCGCCACCAGCAGCCCGGACTTGAAGGGCAGCGCCGCGAAGGCGACCGCCGCGATCCCCGCCACGATGGCAGCCGCCGCCCCAGCACGATCACGGATGGTGGGGACGACGAGCGCGATAAAGGTGAGGGGCAGCGCGAAGTCGAGCGACCAGGGCGCGGGAATCTGCGCCCCCACGAAGACGCCGACCGCCGTAGCGGCCTGCCATGAGACCCAGAGGGTCAGCCCCGCGCCGAGGAAGTAATAGTGCTTCTTGGCGACGTCTGTCGGCTGTTGATAGTGGACGATGGCCACCGCATAGGCTTCGTCGGTCATGAGATAGGCCAGCGGCCATTTCCAGCGTCGCGGCAGGTGGCGCAGATAGGGCGCGAGGGAGGCGCTGTAGAGCGCGTGGCGCAGATTGACTACAAACGCGGTGATGACGATCACCAGGCCGGGAACGCTCGCGCCGATGAACTGGGCGACGATGAACTGGGCCGAGCCCGCAAAGACGATGGCCGACATCGCCTGCGCGACCGTGTGGGTGATGCCCTCGTTGAAAGCCGACGCGCCATAGATCAGCCCAAAGGGTACCGTGCCCAGCAGGATGGGCAGCTCGCCACGGACCCCGCCGGCAAATTCTCGCCACGCACTCGTCATCTGTGGGACTCCCCTCCACGAGGGTGATGGACAACTATCCAAGAAGCATAGCGTGAGCGCGACCTGGCATGAAATAGCACAAGAGGTCCGTCATAGGAACACGTGAGACACCGCTCTCCAGCTGAGCCGGTTCCTCCTGCGGGTGAGGAGATTCATAAAATCAACGACGTATATTAATTTAATTGACGTTGGTATTGACTTTATCAACATGGTGCGGCATGCTTTCTCTTATGAGCAGCCCGCCCATGCGGAAAGGTGCGCAATCACGCCATGGAAACCACCACCATCCCCACCCGACGCGTCCCGCTTTTCAGCCTCTATGTGGCCAACACGATCTCGGCGACCGGCGACACTCTCATGCTGCTGGCCATCCCGTGGTTCGTGCTCCAGACGACGGGCAGCATCGCGCAGACGGGGCTCACCGCTTTCGTCGAGGCCAGTGCCGTCACGCTCTCCGCATTGCTCGGCAGCGCCGCGGTGGACCGCATCGGCCTGCGTCGCGCCGCCATCATCAGCGATCTCGCCAGCGGCCTGTCCATCCTGCTGATCCCACTGCTCTATGGGTTGGGCATGCTCCCATTCTGGGGCTTCCTGGCGCTCGTCTTTCTCGCGGGGATGGTCAGCACGCCCGGCTCGACGGCGCGCGGCGCGTTGATTCCCGACCTGGCGGCGCTGGCGCAGGCCCGCATGGAGCGTGTCACCTCGCTGACGGATGGGCTGAGCCGTGTCTCGCGATTCCTCGGCGCGCCACTGGCAGGGGTGCTCATCGGCGTGATGGGCACGAGCAACCTCCTCTACATTGACGCGCTCTCGTTCGCCATCTCAGGCATCCTGATCTGGGCTGCCATTCCCCACAACGTCACGCGCGCGAGCCCCGCTGAGGGCACGGCTGCCGCCGCCTCGCGGTCGGGCGTGCGAGGCTATCTGGGAGACATTCGCGCAGGCGCGAGCTTCATCCGGCGTGATCCGGTGCTGCTGAGCATCATCGCCACCGTCATGGTCACCAACCTGCTGGATGGCGGCATGGGCTCGGTGCTGGCCCCCGCCTATATCAAGCAGCTATTCGGCAGCCCCGTGGTGCTGGGAGCCATGTTCGCCGCGTTCGGCGGAGCCGCCTTCCTGGGAACGCTTGTCTTCGGCACGATCGGGCACCGCTTGCCACGGCGACTCACGCTGGCGACCTCATTCACCATCGTTGGGGGGCCGCGCTACTTTACGCTCGCCCTCATCCCGCTGGCGCCGGTGCTGGTGGTGGCCCACGCCATTGCTGGCTTCTGTGTCGGCCCGATCAACCCGCTCATCGACACTGTCGCCTTCGAGCGCATTCCCACCCAGCTGCGGGCGCGTGTCTTCGGCGTGGTGACGGCCGGCGCGATGATGGGCACGCCACTCGGCGCACTGCTCAGCGGGTGGCTTGGCAGCCAGGTTGGCCTGCGACCGGCGCTCCTCGCGTTCGGCGCCGTCTATCTCGTGGCAACGCTCAGTCTCTTCGTCAATCCCGCCCTGCGCCAGATGGAGCGCAAGCCCGCCACAGCCGAGGAGGCCGCGCCTGAGGCCCTCCCCGCCACCTCGCGGTGATGTGCGCTATCATGGGGGAAGCCGACCGGCGCGGGCCGCGGCACGATCCCCCAGCAGAGTGAGGCGCACGATGGCGACTTTGGCGGATGAGCTCCAGCGTGTCTTGCGCCATGAGATCCCCCTGACGGAGGCGATGGGTCTGGCCGTCGCCAGATATGAGGCGGGCTGCCTCACCCTGCATGCGCCGCTCGCCGCCAACATCAACCACAAAGATACCGCCTTCGCGGGCAGCCTCAACGCGCTGGCCACGCTCGCGGGCTGGGGCATCGTCTGGCTGATGCTGCGTGAGGCCGGCGAGGAAGCGGTCATCGTGATCCAGGAGAGCGCCATTCACTATCGCGCGCCCGTGCGCACGGAGATGGTCGCGACCTGTCGGCTGCCCGACGCGCACACCTGCGAGCGCTTCGTCGCCACGCTGCGCACGCGGCACAAGGCGCGGCTGGCCCTCAGCGTGACCATCGGCCCTGGCGACCGCCCGGCCGTCGAGTTCCGTGGCCGCTATATCGCGCACCGTCCCGGCGTGCTGGGGTGAGATCACCCTCTCCGCACGCTCGGCTCTAACGAAACGCTAACACATCTCCAGCGAAGCTCTAACACCGAACCTACGCCACTCTAACGCGCGATGAGACATACTCACCTTCGGGCTGGCTCCTCGCCGGCCCTATCTGAGCACTCGTCCGGCGCGACGATATGCGCCGCGAGATAGGTTCTAGCCGCGAAGGAGAATTGACGCGTGGCGACGAAGATCAAGCCCGTGGGCGACCGTGTGGTCGTGAAGCCCGCCCCCCGCGAGGAAGTCACCAGGAGTGGCCTGGTGCTGCCAGACAC
>DASWAC010000552.1:0-4230 GCA_036391335.1 Ktedonobacterales bacterium | reverse complement strand
GCGCGATGTAGGTCGGTAGCGATGAGGCGATGAGATGGCAGCACTGGATGCTCGACCGCTCGGTGAGCGTGCAGCCGCCTTCGCCCATGCGCATGCGCGGATGCTCATCGCCGCGGTGCTCACCATCGCGACTATCGTGCTCCTCGCTCTCGCCCTCCTCTCGCCGGCGAGGGCCGAGCCTGACAACTCCACAAGAGGACTTGCCGCTGCAGCGAAGATTGGGCGCCTGGCCCCAGATGTGACCTTGATGGGGCTGGATGGCAGGCCCGTCAGTGTCTCATCTCTGCGGGGCAAGGTGGTCATCCTCAATTTCTGGTATATCGCCTGCGATGGATGCCGCACGGAGTTTCCCGCTCTGGAGCAAGCCTATCAAGCGCACAGTGCCGAGGGGCTCGTCATCCTTGGGGTAAACCCCGTGGACTCGGCCAAGGATATGAAGACTTTCGCCACCGCCACCAGTCTGACCTACCCCGTCGTCGCTGATGCGAGCCAGCGCACAGTCATCACCTACAACGTCACCAAGACGCCGTCCTCTTACGTCATAGACCGGCATGGTGTGATCCGATATCTCTCGGTGGGTCCGCTCGACCATGACACCATCGAGAATGTCACCAGGCCACTGCTGATAGCAAAGTAGCCACCATGAGCACGCAATTACGATCCTCCTTCCTGGCCGATCTTGCCCGCGCCTTGCCCAGCGGCGCCCTCATCACTGACCCGACCGACCTCGCCGAATGCGGGCGCGACTTCTGGGCAGCGCGTGGCGTTCCTGGCGCGGTAGTGCGCCCCACCACCGAGGCCCACGTCACCCAGGCGCTTCGCTTGGCTCATGCGGCAGGCATCCCGGTGGTGACCCGCGCCGCGGGCACGAATATCGGCATTGGCTTCGCACCCGCGCCAGACCAGCTCATGCTCGACATGCGCTCGATGCGCGCCATCCACCACATCGACCGCGACGCCATGATTGCGACGGTCGAGCCCGGCATCGTCAATGGTGACTTGCGGCAGGCGCTCTCTCCCATGGGACTCGTCTTCTCACCCGATCCCGCGTCGTCCGCGATCTCGACCGTCGGCGGAAATATCGCCGAGAATGCCGGTGGGCCACACTGTCTCAAGTATGGTGTCACCTACCACCATGTGCTGAGTCTGCGCGCCGCCCTCGCTGATGGCTCGCTCACCACTGCTGGCGCGGTCGCGCATGGGCCCGATGTGCTAGGGCTGCTCATTGGCTCCGAGGGGACCCTGGCGGTGACGACCGAGGCCACCGTGCGCCTGCGCCATCTGCCTGAGCTCACGCGCACCTTTCTCGCGGTGTTCGACCATGCCGAGGATGCGACGAAGGCCGTGTCAGCCATCATTCGCGCCGGCATCGTCCCCGCCGCCCTCGAATTCTTCGATCAAGCCGCCGCACGCCTCTTCGAGTCGGCAGTGCCCTCGGGCTATCCCACAGACGCCGAAGCCCTGCTGCTCATTGACCTCGACGGAGACGCTGCCCAGGTGAGCCACGAGATGAGCGTCATCGAGCCGCTGCTGAGGCGCACGGCGCGTGAGACCAGTCGCGCTGACAGCGATGAGGCACGCGCGGCCCTCTGGCGGGGACGCATCTATGGCGCGCGTTCATTTCACGGCACCGGCCGGGCATATCATATCGGCGATATCGTCGTCAGCCGCGAGGAGATCCCACATCTTTACCACGAAGTCACGCGCATTGCGCACGACCGTGCCCTCTCGATGATCGTGAATGGCCACGCCGGTGATGGAAATCTGCACCCCACCATCTTCTTCGACGAGCACGACATCGCCGAATCGGCGTCCGCGCATGCGGCGATGATCGAGATGGCACATGCGGCGGTGGCCCTTGGCGGCACCATCACCGGCGAGCATGGCATCGGCGAGGAGAAGCGCGAGCTGATGCGACTCCGGTTCAGCCCGGCGGAGATCGCGACACAGCGCGCGATCAAGCACGCGTTTGACCCAGACAATCAGCTGAATCCTGGAGTGGTGCTCCCTGATCCGGCGGCAGACGAGCCACCGCTGCCCATGCTGCGCGCGTGGCTGCGCGCCCGCCTTGTGGGGGAGGCTGCAGCGTCTGAGGGACCATCAGCGCCGCCACCCGATGCTGGCATGGCATTGATTGACCTCGACCCAGGTAATCTCACCGTGCGCCTGGGTGCTGACGCCAGAGGTGGTGAGGTGCGCTTCCGCCTGCAGGAAGCTGGCCTGCATAGCGACGCGCTCGCCAGCCTGCCGGAGGACGTGACCGTCCGCGAGGCGCTGTCGGCCCCCGGCGCGCGTGCCAGCGTCCGGGCAACACTCCTGGCGATCGAGGCGCGGCTGCGCGATGGCGAGCGTGTGCGCTTCGGCAGCGACGCCATCAAAGATGTGGCGGGCTACGATGCGAAGCGCCTCTTCATCGGCACCGGCGACGAGGTGGGCACCGTGACCTCGGCCACGTTTCGCCTCAGGCCACGGTAGGACGTGAGCGTCTTTGCGGCACTGGCTTCCAACCGGTTGCGATAACGCAACGAGGCGCGGTCGGGGCTGGAGGTCTGCTCGTAAAGAGGCCTGTGTGGAGCGGCTTGTTCCACCGTTGCAGGTTGAGCTACCTCTGATCATACATTGAGCACGAAGACTCGCTGCCACACCGCCAGCGATGCGATCTCCGACATGCGCTCGTGATAGCCCCCAGCGACACGTGGTCGGACACAGTAGTAATTCATCGACTGAGCAACAGGAATCCAGGCGACGGCGGTCACCAGTTGCTGCTCGGCCTCCTGGTACTGCTGCATACGCAGAGCTAGGTCAGGGTTGGCGTCGGCTTTGTCCATTAAGGCATCGGCGCTAGGCACACTGATGCCTGTACTGTTGTCGTCTGGGCCGGTGCGCATCAGCAGCGAGAGGACGTCCTGTGGATCGGGGTACTGCATGACCCATTGGGCAATGCTCAGCATACGCCTGCAGCCATGGATCGCGCAGGTCGCAGTAGCATCGAGCTCGTAGGCGACGACCTGCACGCCAGGCAAGGCCGCATGCCACTCGCTGAGGTACTCGTCCACCCTACTCTCGATCACGAGTGCCTGCTGGCGCTGTGGACGATAGAAGAGAGCCACCCTGGGTGCTTTGCTGGCATCGCCTCCCCATTTGTCTGCGAGATACGCCTTCCACAGCGCACCTGCCTTGGCTACATCCGGGCTCAGTGCCTCCTCACCAGTCCGCCCTGCGGGGTCAGCCAAGTTGGGGTTGTAGCCGGGAATCCCCTCAGGCACGAGGTGAATCGTGGGCAACACACTGCTTGCCGGAGGCTCTGGGAGAGGATAAGCCACCCACGCGGCCAGCTTCCGCCGGTCGAGCGCGAGAGCGAATGCTTGGCGAACCCGGACATCATTGAAGGGTGGTACCGTCCAGTCCGGGGCGAGGTAGCTTATCGCAGCATCGGGGTCCGCATGAAACCCACGTATGGCAGAGGCGTGCGCGACTTCAGGCACGGGTACCGATGACACGTAATCGCCTTGGCCTGCCTGGTAGTCGGCCCACGCGACCGCAGTGTCACTGTAAAGGGTGGCCGCGATCTCACGAAGCTTGGGCTTGGTGCCCCAGAAGCCCTCATTACGCACCAGGTCGAGATGCCCGGCATGGTCCCAGCGCTTTACGGTGAAGAGGTTGCCCCCGCAGCCAGCGAGGTAGTCCGTCCAGCCCAGGCAGGTTTCGCGGTCATATTGAATACAGCCATTGCCATAGCGCTCGATGAGCTGCTTGGGCTGCGCCCAGGCAGTCGCATAGGTGAGCGTGACAGGGAAGTAGGCGGCTGGGTGGCTCAGGTGGAGTACCAGCGTCTGCGGATCAGGGGCCACGATGCTCTTCCCGACGAGGGTCTCTGGCGAGACGCTCATGCCTGCGGGGCAAGTGCCGCCATTGAAGGCCACCGAGTCTGTGATGAGCTCAGGGCCAGTGCCCGAGAGAAAGTAGCCGGTGCCTCCGGCCGTGCAGGGGTCGAGGGAGCGGTTGATGGAGTAGGCATAGGTGCCGGCGTCAATGGGCACCCCATCGGACCACTTCATCCCTGGGCGGATATGCAACGTCCACGTCAGCCCATCGGCACTGGCTTTCCACGAGTCTGCGCCCCAGGGAGCGACCTGGTTGTGGTCGTCGAGGGTGAGCAGCGGTGGGAAGATGAGCTGCGCCAGGGTGTAGTCGCCACTGAACTGGATCAGCGCCGGGTCGAGGCTGTCC
>DASWAC010000551.1:0-1679 GCA_036391335.1 Ktedonobacterales bacterium | reverse complement strand
AAAGCCTTATACTCATCTTGGAAGCAGCCATGCGGGACTCATCATGCGATAGTTCGTTCTCAGAGTGCATGTCCTGCTATATTAGTAGGTGGTACATCGAATGGTACCGGCATATTGCCTGGTCGCGCATGGCGCCGTGCCCCCCGACACCGTTGCGGGCGCCGCGATCCGCCTTCTTGCTCTCATTCCCGATGCGTAGAGGATTCGTGCCATGAATGATGCCATCGAGCTTGCGCCAGTTCTCAAGTTGCGGATGGGCGCGCCAGTGACCTCGTCTGACGGCGAGCTTGGCAAGCTGACCGCGGTGCTGATTGACTCCGCGACCCACACCTTGACAGGCATCCAGGCGCGATTCGGTGGTCTGGGTGGGCTCATGGGCGCCGATGTCACCGTGCCGGCAAAGCAGATACGTGAGGCGGGCACAGACATGGTACGCCTCTCCGAGGAGCTGCCAGCGCTGCGTGCGATGAAGGCCGACGTCGCCGGGGTAAGCATCAGCCATGCGACCACTGTCGCCGCCAATGGGAAGTCCTTTGGCCGCGTCGGCCACCTCACCTTTACCCACGAGACCGGCGCATTACGCCATGTGATCGTCAGCCGCGGACTCGGCGAGGATATTGTGCTGCCGGCGACCACATTGACTGCAGTGAGCGAGCACCAGCTCGTGTGCGCTATGCCACAGCGCGGGCTGACTCCCTATCGGCCCGACGAAGAGCTCGAAGCCGACATCCGCGAGCGCCTCGAAGCGATTCCGCAGCTGTTCGTGGATGTGCCGGGCATCGAGGTGCGGGCGATCGACGGCAACGTGTGGATGCGCGGCAATGTGTCGAGTGAGATCACCGAGCGCAGAGTCAAGACGGTGCTCAGTGAGGTGCGTGGCATAGATCAGC
This sequence comes from Ktedonobacterales bacterium, assembly GCA_036391335.1. GTDB lineage: Bacteria > Chloroflexota > Ktedonobacteria > Ktedonobacterales > JADMIN01 > DASWAC01. The sequence goes on along the minus strand of DASWAC010000551.1, from coordinate 789 downwards.
TCATTTTCGAGATCGTCCCGGATACGCAGCTGGCAGCCTACATCTCGACGGCGCTGGCGAGCGACCCACGCACCGCAGGGCAGCCCATCGGCGTCTATCCTCGGCTGGGAGAGGTCGCGCTGCGCGGCCGCGTGCGCACTGAGGCAGCCCAGCAGGCGGCATCTGACGTAGCCGCTCGTGTGCCAGGTGTGCGCTCAGTCGCCAATGGGCTGCTCGTGGACTCACGGGCATATGGCGTCCCTGAGCTTGCCGGAGTCACCAATGATGAGGACATCGTCCCCGGAGGGAGATGACCTCGGGTTGGCGCTGGTGCGGCCAACCGAGGCCAACTGCATGGCGTATCTCGCCATGATTGCCGATTTTTCAGGCCGCGGGCGAGCAGCACCTCATCAGGCAGCGCCACCGGATCGCGGTGCGAGACGTTATCGAGCTCTTGCGCTATTGTGAAGCCGATTCGCGCGGCTTGCCAGGGCTCGTGCCGCAAACGTTGTTCCTCGTGGTGCGCCACGGGGTGGATGTCGTTGGTGAATGCCCCATTCGCCATCACCTGACCCCCGCGCTAGAAGATGTGGGCGGACACATCGGCTATCCAGATCCCGCCGTCGGCTCGCCGGCAGGGCTACGCGACGCGCACGCTTGCGCTGGCTCTCCGCGAAGCGCGCACATTTGGCCTCGAGCGTGTCTTGCTCACCTGCGATGCCGACAATCTCGGCTCCGTCCGTGTGATCGAGCGCAATGGCGGCAAATTGGCCTCCGAGAGCTACTCGACCATCACGGGGACGCTGGTTC
>DASWAC010000550.1:0-8241 GCA_036391335.1 Ktedonobacterales bacterium | reverse complement strand
GCGGCGAGGAGAGCGCGCTCCTCGAATCCCTCGAAGGGAAACGTGGCTATCCCCGCTTGAAGCCACCGTTCCCGGCGGTGGTTGGCCTTTATGGCAGCCCCACCGTCATCAATAACCTGGAGACGGTCGCCACCCTGCCGGGCATCCTCAAGATCGGCGTCGAGGCCTACGCCAAGCTGGGCACCGAGAAGAGCAAGGGCACGCGCGTCTATTGCCTGAGCGGCCATGTCGAGCGGCCCGGCAACTATGAGCTGCCGCTGGGCACCCCGCTGCGCACACTCATCGAAGAGTACGGTGGCGGCGTCTGGAAGGGCCGTAAGGCAAAGGCCATCATCCCTGGCGGATCATCGGTGCCGATCATCCCCGCCGAGAAGCTGGATACCGGCATGGATTTCGAGGCTATGCTCGCCGCCGGCACGATGCTTGGCTCGGCAGGATGCATTGTCATTGACGACCAGACCTGCATCGTCGGCGCGGTGCTGCGCATGTCGGAGTTCTATCGCGATGAGTCCTGTGGCAAATGTACGCCATGCCGTGAGGGCACGTTCTGGCTGGTGCAGCTGCTCGAGCGGCTGGAAGCCGGCCACGGCAAGGCGAGCGACCTCGATCTGCTCGATGACATCTGCGCAAATATCGCCGGGCGAGTCTTCTGCCCGCTCGGTGATGCGGCCACCAGCAGCATCGTCAGCAGCATCAGGCTGTTTCGCGATGAATACCTCCACCACGTGCATGCGGGCGGCTGCCTCGTAGGCCCCCACGCCAAGCCCGCGCCAGCGGGTGCGCTGTGATGGCTGGCAAAGTGAGATGAGCAGTGAGAGCGCCGGGCGTGACTCGATGCTCGGGCGAGATGAATAGAGATTGCGCGGGACCATGGAACAGCAGGAACACGTCAACCTGACCATAGACGGGCGACCGGTGAGCGTGCCGAAAGGCACGTTACTGTGGGCTGCCGCGCAGCAGCTCGGCATCGAGATTCCTATCTACTGCTACCACCCCAAGATGGACCCCCTTGGCGCGTGTCGCATGTGCTTCGTGGAGCTCAAAGGGCAGGGCAAGCCGTTCACGGCCTGCACGACAGTGGTGTCTGAAGGCATGGAAGTGTTCACCTCCAGCCCCATGGCTACCAAGGCTCGGCAGGGCACCTTGGAGTTCCTGCTGATCAACCATCCACTCGACTGCCCCATTTGCGACAAGGGCGGCGAGTGCGATTTGCAGGACTTCACCCTGCGCTATGGTCCCGGTGACAGCCGCTTTGACCTCAGCAAGCGCCACTTCCCCAAGCCGATTCCCGTGAGCGAGCACATCCTGCTGGACCGCGAGCGGTGCATCACCTGCCACCGGTGCGTGCGCTTCTGCCAGGACATCGCCCAGGAGCCAGGGCTGGTGATGAAGTCGCGTGGATTCAAGACCGAGGTGGGTGTTGATGAGGCCGCGCCGTTCGACTCCATCTTCTCTGGCAATGTGGTCGAGATGTGCCCCGTGGGCGCGCTCACCGCAAAGAGCTATCGCTTCGTGACCCGGCCATGGGAGCTCAAGCGCACCGATAGCGTCTGCGGACTCTGCGCGGTGGGCTGCAATGTGCGGGTGGACGTGCGGGTGAATAAGGCGCTGCGCCAGTATAGCCGCACTAATGACGACATCGATGACGGCTGGCTGTGTGACCGCGGGCGCTGGCAGCTGGACCGCATCAACAGCGCTGACCGCCTGACCGCGCCACTCGTGCGTCGCGACGGCACGCTGCAGCCGGCAACCTGGGATGAGGCCATCAGCGCAGTCGCCCAGGGCATCCGCACTCTTATCGCGCAGCATGGCGCGAGCGCGTTTGGCGGCATCGGCTCGACCCAGACCACGAACGAGGAGTCGTACCTCTTCCAGAAGCTGCTGCGCCAGCTCGGCACGAACAATGTGGACCACCGGCACAGCGCCCTCACCTCGCGCTCGCCCGATGGCACGCCCTGGGTGTGGGATGGCTCCATCGCAGGTCTCGAAAAGGCGTCGCACATCGTGCTGCTCGGCACGGACATCTACCATCGCCAGCCGGTCATCGAGCTGCGCATTCGGCGGGCGCTGCGCCGCGGCGCCAAGGTCTACCTCCTCTCACCCGACGCCCAGCGACTGGACCGCCTCGCTACGGCCTCTCTGCGCTACCAGGTGGGGCAGACGGGCCTGGTAGCCCGTGCGTTGCTCGCGGCCCTCAGCCGTGAGGGAGTGGCCCGTGGCGCCTGGGCAGAGGCGCATGCCGCAGACCTGCGGCAGACGCTGACGCAAGCCACCCAGGCCGCCGCGATGGCAGGGCTGGACACAAGCGCCTTTGATACGCTGGTGAATGAGCTGGCACAGGCCTCGGCCTTGACCGTGCTCTATGACGAGCGGGCCACCAGTGAGCCGTCGGGCGCCACACTGGCCGATGATGTGCGCCACATCGCGCTGGTGACAGGGCAGTACGGCCGGCCAGGCGCGAGTAGCGGCCCACTCTTTGCCGAGGCGAACTCCCTGGGCGCGCGCGACATGGGCCTCTTGCCAGACGTCTTGCCGGGCTACCTGCCTGCCGTCACTGCGGGCCAGAGCGCCGAGCAGATGCTGGCGGGCGATGTCAAGGGCCTCTGGGTGCTCGGCGCAAGTATCACCGAGCCCGCGCACCTCGCGGCACTGGCCCAGCTGGATTTCCTTGTCGTGCAGGACCTCTTCCTCACCGAGGCAGCCAAGCGGGCCACCGTCGTGCTCCCCGCTGCCTCATTTGCCGAGAAAGACGGCACGATGACCAACACTGAGCGATGCGTGCAGGTCGTGCGCCAGGCGCTGCCGCCGGTGCCCGGGTCACACACCGACTGGGACATCCTCACCGCGGTCGCGCGCGCCATGAAGCTCGGCTGGAGCTACCTCACCCCCGCCGATACCTTGCGCGAGATCACGCGCGAGGTGCCCTTTTACGCCGGCGCCTCACGGCGCAGCCTCGGCCAGAGTGGCGCACGCTGGCCACTCGTGAGCGGCGCGGAGGGGCTCATCGGGACGCCATTCCTGCCGGCGGAGATCGTCGAGCGCGGCCCTGGCGTGCTGGCCACCGCGACGCAGAAAGGAGGCGCAGCGTGACCGCGATGCTCTGGGCCATCATAGCGGCCATCGTCAAATCGGGCATCATCATCCTTGCTCTCTTGACTGCTTTTGCCTACATGACGCTCATCGAGCGCCGTGTGATCGCGCGCTTCCAGCGACGTGTGGGACCCAATCGCGCTGGCCCACTCGGACTCTTTCAGCCCATTGCGGATGCGCTCAAGATGATCTTCAAAGAGCAGATTATCCCCACCTACGCGAAGCTGGGCACGTATCTCGCGGCGCCCGCGATCGCCATCTTCATCGCGCTCATCGCATTCGCGGTCGTCCCGCTGGGGTCGCCCCAGGCGTGGGGCACGAGTGACCTGGCGAAAGCCTGGGCCCCACTCTTGGCCGACGTCAACGTGGGCATCCTGTATATCCTGGCCGTCTCCTCGCTTGCGGTGTATGGCATCGTGCTGGCGGGCTGGTCATCGGGCAATCGCTACTCGCTGCTGGGGGCCCTCCGCTCGGCGGCGCAGATGGTCTCGTATGAGGTGAGCATCGCGCTGACCCTGACCGGGGTGCTCATGCTCTCAGGCACGCTGAGCATGGTCGGCATCGTCAACGCGCAAGTGCATCAGGGCATCTGGTTCGTCGCGGCTCAGCCACTCGCCGCCGTGCTCTATGCCATTGCCGCGACCGCCGAGGTGAATCGCGCACCGTTCGACCTGCCGGAGGCCGAGCAAGAGCTGGTGGCCGGCTATCTCACCGAGTTCAGCGGCCTCCGCTGGAGCCTGTTCCAGATGGCCGAGTATATCAACATGATCACCGTCAGCTCGGTGCTGGCGACGCTCTTCTTCGGCGGCTGGACCCTTGGCGGCCTCGATGGCGTTCCAGGTCTCCCGTTCGTCTGGTATGTCATCAAGGTCTTTGCCTTCCTCTTCGTGTTCATCTGGGTGCGCGCCACGCTGCCTCGGATTCGCTACGATCAGCTGATGCGCTTTGGCTGGCAGGTGCTTCTGCCGCTCTCGGTGCTCAACATGCTGGTCACGGCTGGGGCGGTAGTCTTAGGACTGCCATGGTGGGCCACGGGGATCTTCGGGGTCGGCGTGCTCCTCATCCTGGGCATCGTCTCGTTTGCCAGGCTGCACTCACGAAGCGGCGAGCGCGGCATGCACACCCCGGGCGAGGCGGCGGTGTCCCTAGAGGTGCCATCGTCAGTGAAGCTGGTTCGGGTGCCGTCCGCCGCGGATGCGATCAGCTCCGCCGCCCAGGCGTCCGGTGACCGCACCTAGCAGGAAATCGAGCTATCTCTATGGGAATGGACCTCTTGAAGGGCCTGGCGACCACCCTGAGCGAGTTTGGCAAGAAGCCGACCACGCTCAGCTATCCGGAAGAGCGCCGCGAGCTGCCCAAGCGCTTTCGCGGGCGACACGTGCTGCACCGCTATGATAATGGGCTAGAGCGCTGCGTCGGCTGCTTCCTCTGTGCGGGCGCCTGCCCTGCTGACGCGATCTATATCGAAGCCAGCGAGAACACGGAGGAGAGCCGCGTCTCACCAGGAGAGCGCTACGCGGAGGTGTTCGACGTGAATATCCTCCGCTGCATCTTCTGCGGCTATTGCGAGCAAGCGTGCCCCACCGGGGCGATCACCCTGGAGCAGATCTACGAGCTCGCCGAGACCCATCCCGAGGACTTCATCTATCACAAGGTAGACCTGCTGGAGTCGCTTGGCGAAGCCACTCGCGGCTCTCTCGACGCATGGGTCCCCACGCCACCTGAGGAGACGCCAACACCGCTCCCTGAGCGGCAGGGCTTCTTCGATGGGTCTATCGCGTCAGCGGCAGCGGTTGGTCAGGCCGACGTGAGGCCCGAGACCGGTATCCTGCTGGATGGTCGGGCCGATGATCCAGCGGAAGCGAAGGAGGGCGCCGAGTGAGTGGTGAGACGCTCGCGTTCTTCGCGCTGGCGGCGGTGGCGATCTTCTCGGGGCTCGGCGTCATCCTCTTCAGGAACGCGGTCTATTGCATGCTGAGCCTGATCCTCAATCTGCTCTCGCTTGCCTTCTTCTTTCTCCTCCTGCAATCCATCTTCGTGGCGACCATCCAGGTGCTCGTGTATGCGGGCGCGGTGATGGTGCTCTTCCTCTTCGTGGTGACCATGCTCACCCCTGGCTCCGGCGCAGCGCCGACGCGCGACCGCATTCGCTGGCAGTGGTTCGCGGGCCTGGGGCTGGGTGTCATCCTCGCGGGGGCGCTCATCTACGCCGTGCAGATGGGCGCGGTGGCACAGGATGTCTGTGCGCGCACGACCGGGGAATGCCTGGCGAAGACGGTTGCCGCCAACGGGAGCACGGAGACGTTCGGGCTCGCGCTCTTCAACGGCTATGCGCTGCCGTTTGAGCTGACCAGCGTGCTGCTGGTGGTCGCGGTCATCGGCGCGGTGCTACTGGGCAGACGATGGCGGCGTGAAGACCTGGCGGGCCGTGACGCCAGCCACGGACAGAGGTGACGCCGATGCCACTCAACGCATATCTCACCGTCAGCGCGATTCTCTTCGCCATCGGCGCGACCGGCGTGCTGATCCGGCGCAATCCCCTCGTGATGTTCATGAGCATCGAGCTCATGCTGAACGCGGTGAACCTCTCATTTATGGCCTTCGCCCATTTCCTCGACACCGTGGAGGGCTGGATGTTCGTCTTCCTCGTGCTGACGGTCGCCGCCGCCGAGGTCGTGGTGGGCCTGGCGATCATCGTCTCGATCTTTCGCTCGCGCGACAACATTGACGTGGACGAGCTGACGAATTTGCGGGGCTAGGAGCACCGGAATGATGAACCTGGCGCCATGGATCTTGCTCTTCCCGCTGGCGGGCTTCGTCCTGCTGGGGCTGGTTGGCCGCGTGCTACCGCGGCCCCTCATCTCACTCATTGGCTGCGGCACGGTGCTGGCGGCCTTCGCGCTGGCCGTGGCGCAGTTTCTCGCGCTCACCGGCGGGGTCGATCACCGTGTGGACACCACCTACTGGGAGTGGCTGGGCTCCGGGAGCCTGCACATCAGCTTTGGCCTCCTCCTGGACCAGCTGTCCGGGGTGATGCTCCTCATCGTCACCGGGGTTGGCTTTCTCATCCATGTCTACTCCATCGGTTACATGGCTGACGACACTGGATACTGGCGATTCTTCTCGTTCCTCAATCTCTTCATCTTCGCCATGATTCTCCTGGTCGCGGCGGACAACTTCCTGTTCTTGCTCGTCGGCTGGGGACTGGTGGGGCTGGCATCATTCCTCCTCATCGGCTACTGGTATACGCGTCCTTCGGCGGTGGCGGCCGCGCGCAAAGCCTTCGTAGTCAATGTCATCGGTGACTTCGGGCTCATGATCGCCATCTTCGTGATCTTCGGCGCCTATGGCACCCTGACCTTTGCCCACGTCTTGGGGGCCACGGGTCCGCTCACGCCACTCGCCGGACTCGACGGAGGCCAGACACTCACGCTGATCGCCCTGCTGCTGCTGGTGGCCGCCGCCGCGAAATCGGCGCAGCTGCCGCTGCACGTGTGGCTGCCAGACGCGATGGAAGGTCCGACACCCGTCAGTGCGCTCATCCATGCGGCGACCATGGTCACCGCCGGCGTCTACCTGGTCGCGCGGGCCGCGGTGCTTTTCACGGCCGCTCCGGTCGCGTTGATCGTGGTCGGCATCATGGGGGCCGGCTCCGCGCTCTTCGCCGCGACCATCGCCTGCACCCAGTGGGATATCAAGCGAGTGCTGGCCTATTCCACGATGAGTCAGCTTGGCTATATGTTCCTGGGCGAGGCCGCGGGCGGCTTCTCAACCGGCATCTTCCATTTGACGACCCATGCCTACTTCAAGGCGCTGCTCTTCATGGCGGCAGGCGCGGTCATCCACGCTCTGCATGGCGAGCAGGATATGCGCAAGATGGGCGGGCTGCGCGCCGCGCTACCGTGGACGTATCGGCTCTATGTGGTCGGCGGGCTGGCGTTGGCTGCGATCGTGCCCTTCGCGGGCTTCTGGAGCAAGGACGCCATCCTCGGCGCGGTGCTCGCGCGCGCGGGGCAGGCCGATGGCGCTCTGTGGTACGCCCTCTATGCGGTGGGCATCCTCACGGCGCTGCTCACGGGCTATTACACCTTCCGCATGATCTTCCTCGCCTTCCACGGCTCGTTCCGTGGCGAGGCACACGCGCTGGCCACGGCCCACGAGCCTGGCACCAGCATGCTGCTCCCGATGGTCGTCCTGGCGTTCCTCGCCCTGGTGGGTGGCCTCCCCGGCGCCCCCTGGCAGAACCTCATCGGCACATGGCTGCGGCCAGTTACCGGCGAGTCGCCTGAACTTTCCGCGGGTGGTGGGCTCTTTTGGCTCTCGATTGGGCTCAGCCTCGGGGCGGCCTTGCTGGGTATCGGGCTTGCCTGGGTGCGATTCGCCTCCGGCCGCGTGCCCGCCGATGCCGGGGTGCTGGGGACTATCCTGCGCCGCGCCTACTTTGTGGACGACCTCTATCAAGGTGTCATCGTGCGCCCGGTGCTGGCGCTCGGGAGCCTGCTCGGCGCCGGGGTCGAGCGCGGCGTGCTGGATGGCGGCTCGCGTGGCCTCGCGACCCTCACGGGTGGGACGAGCCGCGCGCTACGCAGCTTGCAAACCGGCCTCGTGAGGAACTATGCCCTGGCGATCGTCGTCGGCGCTATCGCCCTCCTCGCCTTTTTCATCGTGCACCAATAGTCTCTTTCAGATAGAAGGTAGCAGGCACATATCAGTGGAAGCGCCCTTACTGAGCGCGGTCATCGCAGCTCCCCTGGCAGGGGCAATCATAGCCTTCACCTTGCGTGGGCGTGCCGCCTTCGTCTGGGCGCTCGTCATCGCAGCGGCCGATCTCACGCTCGCTGGCCTCATCATGAGTCAGGTACGGACGGACAATCCTACCTTTCAGCTGGTTGAGCGCCATCTCTGGCTGCCGCAGCTTGGCATCCAATATGCCCTGGGTGTCGATGGCATCAGTGTCTTTCTCATCATCCTCAATGCTCTCATCGCCTTGCTTTCCATTGCTGCCTCAGCGCGATTCGCGGCTGGTCCGCGCTCGGGCGTCTATTTTGGCCTCATGCTGCTGCTCACTGGCGCCATGCAGGGCGTCTTCCTCAGCACCAACCTCTTTCCGTTCTACGTCTTCTGGGAGCTCATGCTGGTGCCGGGCTATCT
>DASWAC010000549.1:0-8048 GCA_036391335.1 Ktedonobacterales bacterium | reverse complement strand
GGCTGCGCGGTGGTCGCGTCGGACATCCCAGGCTATCGCACTGTCATCGAGGATGCCATCAACGGCCTGCTGGTGAAGCCACGTGACCCAGAGCATATCGCGTGGGCCATCACCTATGTGCTGCTTGACCCAGAGCGGCGGCGACACCTGGCCGAAGCCGCGCGCGTGCGGGCGCAAGAGTATGCCTGGGACCGCGTCGCCAGGGAGATCGAGAGCTATTATCTGGAGGTCATCGCGGCGCCAAGGAGCACGCGACGGCCGCCGATGCGACAGATCTCGGGAGGAATCGCGGCGCACGTGGGCGAGTGAGATGCCAGAAGTCCGGGCGCACAGGCGGGTCTCTAGATTCGCACGTTTCAACTATCGTGGAGATGGTAGAATAGAGCGGAAGGGACGAGAGGATACCACAGATGTTTGGGCCACAGATCCAGCAATGGGCACGCGCGCTCGCCGAGCGAATCGTTCGGCCGCTCGCGGCGCTTGGGATTACCCCAAACATCGCCACGGTTATCGGGCTCGTGCTCAATGTGATCACGGCGACCATCTTCGCCTCGGGGCATCTGCGCCTGGGCGCGGTGGCCATGATTGTCGCTGGCCTCTTTGACATGGTTGATGGCGCGCTTGCGCGCGTGCGCAACCAGAAGACCAACTTTGGAGCGTTTTTCGACTCAACGCTTGACCGGCTCTCCGAAGGCATCGTGCTCCTCGGCATCATCATCTTCGCGGTGCGCGACACCTCGCTTCCGCTGCGCGACTGGATTATTCCGACCGCCTACGCCGCCGCGCTGTGCTCGGTGATGGTGAGCTACACGCGAGCGCGCGCTGAGGGATTGGGCGTGGAGCTGAAAGAGGGCCTGGTAGCCCGGCCAGAGCGTGTTATCGTGCTGGCGGGCGGGCTGCTGATCGGTGGCCAGGCATGGCTGCTGGGAACGCTCATGGTGCTGGCCGCCGCGACTCTGGTGACTACGGTGCAGCGCATCGCGATGGTCTGGCGCAAGCTCGACATCCGCGAGGCTGCCTCCGAAGGGGAGCGGGTCGTCATTGGCCAGCGGCTGATTGGAATGCGTCAGCGCGCAGTGAAGCATGAAACTGAATTCTCTCTCTTCCCTTCTATGTGGGGACGCAGGTCCAATAAGACCTCGGTTCCACACCCACCTCGCGGGGCGGGCCGCTAGGAATGCCTGGCAGCTAACCCCGTCACGTGCAAGACTATACCTATTACGGCAGGAGACACGAGCATCGCGCCGCCGGGCCCGCTCGCGAGCGCGCACAGTGAGGCAGGCTATGAAAGCCGCCATACGTCGAGACAGGCATCCCCGCCGCTCGCGTGCCACCATGCGCTCGCCAGCCCGATTGCCCCAGCGCGAGCAATTTGCCCCTGCCAGGAAGCAGGACAACTGACATGACATCACAAGATCCAAAGAGCCCACACGCTGGTGATGGGCCAGAGGCCGCGCCTGAGCGCGCGCCAGAGAAGAAGAAGCCCGCTGCCCGCTCGACGCGCAGCCGCAAGCCCGCCGCCACGACGGCAACTGTCGCCGCACCTGCCAAGCCGGCGGCAAAGCCACGCAGTCGCGGAGGCAAGGGCCGCCGTCCCAATGTCGAGCTGATGCGCGACGAGCCGGTCAACGAGACCCAGCAGCTTTCGGAGATGGCCGGCGAGCCAACGCCCGTGGAATCCGCGGTCGCCGATCTGCTCTCGTCCTACACGCCCGCGCATGCCGGGCCCTTCGAAGACCTCTTTAGCGCTGCGCCCGCGCCTGTCGAGCAGCCGCCCGCCGAGCAGGCTTCCGCTCCGGTCCGCCGCTATCGCTTCGACCGCCGGACCCCGGTGGTCCCAGAGTCGCCGCGCGAGCAGCCCCAGGCCGACCAGCCCCAGAGCACCGAGAGTGCGCCGGTGGAGCATCCCGAGCAGGCTGGCGAGGTGGTCGAGACGCCACTCAGCCCGGCGCTCAGCAAGACTGCGAGCCCCATCGTCATGAATGGCACGCATGCCGAGACGCCAGCAGAAGAGGCAGCGCCCGAGGCCACCCTCCCGGTGGAGACGAGCGAGACCGGGACAGCCGAGGCAGCGGATGCCACCGCTGATGGTGCGGGTCCCACGCGTCGCCGCCGTCGCCGCCGCCGCCCGGCCGGACACACAGGGGCGGAGGATGCTGAGGCACTCACGGCCGAGCCGGAAGCTCCCGAGGCGGCAGCCCCGCCAGTGGAGCCAGAGCCCTTCCCTCCGTCAGCGCCTTACAAGCCAGGTGGTCGCGGACGGCGTGCGCCGGCGCGGAACCAGCCCGAGGCGCCAGCCGCACTTGCGCCGGTCCCACTTGCGCCGGCCGAGCCACAGCCTGCGTGGGACCAAAGTGACGTGCGACCGTGGACTCCCGAGAGTGGCCCATCGCCTTACGACTCGCCCGAGCCATCCATGGCCCGCGGCTTTGGTCCGCAGCCTCGCGCCGTGGCTCAGCCCGCGCGTGAGCCGCAGCCCCGTGGCACGCGCAACACGCTGGATGTGCCGCCCATCTCCTCGAACACGCTCGCCTCGACCATCACCGGCTCGATCCAGACGATGACGGATCGCCTGCTGGTGGAGATGCGCCGCCAGCCGCCCACGCCGCAGATGACGGTAATGATGAGCAATTCGACCGAGCGGGTCGGCGTCTTCGTGGATGTGGCTAACGTCGTCTATTCGGCGCGCGCCCTGCGCAACCAGGTGGACTTCGGCCAGCTGCTAACCTTCCTGCGTGGCAATCGCCGGCTGATTCGCGCGCATGCCTATGCGCCGACAGAGCCCGACCCGCGCGGCGAGCAGATGTTCCTCTCGGTGGTGAAGGGCCATGGCTATCGCATCACCACGAAGAACTACAAGACATTCGCCAGCGGCGCGAAGAAGGCCGACCTCGACCTCGATCTCTGCATGGATATCGTGCGGCTGGTGGATTCCGGTGCGATCGACACCCTGGTGCTGGTCAGCGGCGATAGCGATTTCCTGCCGCTGCTGGAATATTGCTCCGATAAGGGAGTGCGTGTCGAGGTGGCCGCGTTCGACGATGCCGCCGCCGCGATTTTGCGGCAGAGTTGCGACCTCTTCATCAACCTGTCGCGGGTGCCAGACATCCTGGGCTAACGTCGCGACGTCTCGTGCCCAAGATGCGTGCAGGCTCGCCGGGGGAGTGATCCTCTGACGAGCCTGTGTGACGTCTCTGGGAGAGCCGGTCAGTCGAGTCCGGCGCGGGCGCCCCTACCAAAGAGCCTGCCCAGGCCACGCGTGATGGGCTTCCACATGATGAGCAGCACGATCACCAGGCCAATGATGAGCAGGATTGGGAGGAAGACGGAGAGGAGTGTCATGAGCACGGCGAGGATATCCTCACCGGCGCTGACCGCCGGGTTCCCGATGCCCATGGTGGTGGCCGTCACCACTGGGCGGGTGGTCGCCTTTACCCCGTGAACCGTGAAGGCCAGGATGGCCCCGATGATCGCGGCGACCCACGGACTGTTGTGGCTGATGGGATTATCTATGGCCGCCATGATGAAGCCGCCGGCGACGGGGCGGATGACGGTATGGATGGCGTCGTTGATGTGGTCGAGCACGGGGATCTTGTCAACGACGAACTCGATGAAGGCCAGGATCAGCAGCGCCACCGCGGCCCAGAGCCCACCACTATGCGCGAAGCCAGTCAGCCAGGGCGCCACCGTGATCAGGTCGCCGCCATTGCCGCCGGGAATCTGTGACCCAATGGCGAGCGCCAGCAGCGGAAGATAGGCTCGCAAGCCCGAGGTAGAGCTCAAGCCAATCGCGGTGAGCAGCATCCACCATTGATCGAGCCAGCCAACGCCCGTGGAAGTCATGTTCAGCCTCTCCTTCGGCCGGCGAGGCGCGCACCCGAGGCGTGCCCCTTTGCCGCCAGTGTATCATACGCGGTCGGGCCTGGCTCAGTTGTGCCGAGCCGCTGACTGGCCAGCATATAATATCTTCTGCAGGCCCGCATGTCCCTCCCTCATTTCCGGTTTTCGCCGCCTCAGCGAGAATAGGGGTGAGTCAACCTACAGGAGGTGAATGATGGCGCGGGCAACACCTACTTTTCTCACGAGCCACCCCTTGGGAGGGCTTTCCATGCGCCAGCCTGATACGACTCTGATGCCGGGGCAGCTCGGCACGACCTCACTGGACCCACGCGACCCCGCGCTTCGTTCCGCGCTCATGCGCCGCGCGCCTGGTGGCGCCTATGAAATCAGCGATGCCGACGTCGTGCGCGCCATCCGCGCGTGGGATGCGCGTGGCGACACCGCTGCTGTGCGCGACCTGTGCGAGCTGCTGGTGGATCGCTGCATGCCGGAGTTCAAGCGCCGCTCGATGGGCCTGCGCCACCGGCCGGATTTGCGTGAAGACGCCATCATGGCGATGATCGAGCAGCTGCTGCGCGAGGTGCGTAACCCACGCGAGCAATTCATGCTGAGCAACTTTATCCACTACCTGCATTGTCTCTGCGCTGACTGCTTCAACCGCGTGCTCCGTGAAGAGGGGCTGAGCTATCGGCGCGACGAGCGCGGCCAGCCTGCGGGCCGTCCCAAGCATGTGCCACGTGCCCTGGTGGACCGCCTCGACGTGCCCTCCGCCGGTGAGAGCGACGATACCGCCAGTCGCGACCTTCCCGAGAGCGGCGATGCCTATCGCGAGCGCCTGGGCGCGCTCGAAGCCGAGCGTATCCTTTTCTTCCTGAGCGACCCGCTGGACCAGAAGATCGTGTATCTGCGGGTGATCGAGGGTATGCAGTGGGAAGAGATCGCCACGCTGTGCGGGAAGACCGAGCGCACTATGCGGCTGCGCTTCGAGAAGGCCAAGGTGACGATGCGCACCCATCTGGAGGCCGAGCCGCACGACGATTGAGGCCGCGTTACCGGTCCTGAACACAGGCGCGAGAATACAGTGCACGACGAGGAGGTCCCCATATGCCACAGAAGAAGAAAGCTCCCACGAATAAGGAAGAGCTCAGCCGTGCCCGCATGGAGCTGGCGGCGGCACGGGAGCGCAATGAGCCTGAGGCGCTGCGAGCGGTGCTGGCGCGCTATCCCCAGCACAGCGCCGCGCTGATCGAGCTGAGTCTCTCGCTCACTGCCACCGAGCTGCCAGGCCCCACAGACACCGGCCCCGAGCTCGATGCCCTGGTCGATCGCGCACGCCACCGGGCCTTTGCGACGGTCTTCCCGATGGCGCAGGCGACCTCGCTCAAGGCGCTGCGACAGGCGCGCAGGCTCACGTTGACTGCGGCGGCCGGCCAGCTGCGTCTGGGCGTGGATGTGCTCAGCGCACTGGAAAGCGGGCGCATTCGCGCGCAGTCGGTGCCACAGCGGCTGCTGGGCGCACTGGGGCAGATGCTCGACCAGAGCGCGGCGCAGATTGGGGCGGTGCTCGGCGCTCAAGGCGCGCTGGCCCCCGCCTATCAGCGGAGCCGCTCGGGCAATCGCAAGGGCGTGCAGGCTCCCACTGAGATGGAGTTTGCCGAGGCGGTGCGTCTGAGCGCCCAGATGAGCGCCGAGGCGAAGGCGGAATGGCTGGGCGAGTGAGAGGCTATTGGGGAGCCTGTGGTGTGGTGATGCGCACGAATCCCCAGTAGATGAACGAGCAAAAGATGCCCGTGGCCAGCGCCAGCAGGAATGCCCCCAGCAGTGGCTGGGCCGGGTCCAGTGGCACGTTTACCCCGTCATCTAGCGGCGCCGTATGAACCCCCACCACGACGTAGCCAAAGACGAAGCTCATCACAAAGACGACGATAGGCACTCCTGGCAGCATAAACTTCAGGAAGTGCCGCGCCTCACGCAGACGCTGCTCCATCGCGACGACCTCCGGCGGCGGCGCAACAGGCTCACTCGTGCGCTCCGGAAAGAGATGCACAATGCGCGGGATCTCTCGGTTGTCAGGTAGCTGAGGCAGCATGCGGGCATCCTTCCTGCAGTGCCGAGCGGGCTCGGACCTCGCGATCGTTCCCCATTTACCTTAACGCAGCATACCCTATTGAGTATCACCCTGTCACCGGCATTGGCCGCACCAGACCGGCGGCCGGGCAGACGCACCATCTGGCCTCGCCAGCGTTCATCCGCGATTCCTATTCAGAGTGTGCGATAATACTTCTATAACCGCATACCTTTACGTCAATCTACGTCAATCTCGAGCGAGCTCCGGAGCCATTGCGTATGCATCTCGTCAGCGCCCACGTGGCACTTTTCAGCCATGTCTCAGCTCAGGCCGTGCTGGTCTGGGCGTGCGCGCTTGCGATGGCTTCTTCGGTGCTCGCGTGTCTGTATCAGGGAGTTCCATCGTGGGCAACCGGCATCGAAGCCGTGGCCGCCGCGGAGGCAGCGTTCCCCGAGCTGGGCGTCAGCCTGGCGGGAATGCGCCAGCCGGCGAGCAGGCCACCAGGCCACCGAGCGACCCAACGGCAACACCGCGCGCCGCCGGGCCCGAGGGCCAGCCAACATCCGATATCGTCGCTCCGCGCACAGATCGCTCACGCAAGAGCCACCGTGGCCAGGGTGAGCGTCAGCGCGCCAGCCATCTAGCCGCCGGCGAGCAGGATGCCAACGGGCTGGGCTCCCCTGAACCCGGCGCGAATGGCGCTGCCCCCAGCAGCCACACCCAACGCCCGGCAGAGGCGTCCGCGCCGCGCCGCGAGCGTCCCCGCAGGCCAGCCCCCGGCCCGGGCGACAGCATTCCGCAGGTGCCGATCACCGAGCGGCCGGCGGCAAGCGCGCCGCCCGCCACGCCAGCGGCCACGAACGGCGCGAAGCCGCACGGGGCGCCGCCTGCTCACAGTGTGCCCGCGCGGGCCAATGGCCTCGCCCGGCGTGAGGACCGTGATGCCAGCGAAGATGATTATAGTGACAGCTTCTGGCGTCAGGGCGACATCTTGCAGCCGCCGGTGGATGAGCGCACGCGTCTGGCGGAGCGCCCTGAGATTCGTGGCGACATCGCCTCTCTGCTGGACCATCTGCGCGAGCTTTTTGCCCGTGACCGAGCAGTGTCGAGCCAGCAGATCGCGACCCGCTGTGGCATCTGCTATCTGCATTATCCCGTGGCTGACCTGACCTATCGCGACGAAGAAGGCTTCTATGTGTGCGCGGGCTGCGCCCCCACGCTGGGCAAGCGTCGCCTGCCGATGGTGAGGCGCCAGCAGAAGCTGTGATGGAGGGGGCGTGCCCCTGCCCCCTGCTCTCGTGATGGCTGAGCGAGGCCTCGCAGCCCGACCCGCTAGAGTGTTTGCCAGCGCACATCTCTTCGCCTGGACTTGTGCGACACTCTGTATCACGAGTACAATGGGCAGCCAAGAGCGGCTCTCCCAGTCGCACTTCAGGTCAACCTGGCATTATGCGTCATCGTCTTGCCAGACCCATCATAGGAGATGGACACGCATGCGCATCCGTCACCCACAGTCCCCACGCCGGCGCGCGCTCATCCGTCTGCTGGCGAAATCGCTGGCCACGGGGGCACTCCTGCTCTCGCCAGCGACCCTTATCGTCTCGGCTTCGGCGGCCGCGTCGGTTCCGGCGGCGACCCACGCTCAGGCCGCGCCGGCCAAGTCCACGAAGCCATTCGACGGCTTTACCCACATCTTGCACGTGCCACAAGAGTATAAGACCATCCAGTCGGCGGTGGATGCCGCGCGGTCGGGTGATCTGGTGCTCATCGCGGCGGGGGTCTATCACGAGGAAGTGAAGGTCGCGTCGCAGTCGGCGGGCATCACCATCCGTGGCATGGACCGCAACCAGACCATCCTCGACGGGCAGTCCACAGCGGCGGGCAACGGCTTCTACATCACCGCCGACAACGTCATCGTCGAGAACCTCACCATTCACAACTACCGTGGCAATGGCATCTGGTGGAAGGGCGTGAACGGCTATCGCGGCAGCTATATCACCTCCTATGACAATGGCGATTACGGCATCTATGCCCGCACTGCGCGCCATGGCGAGTTCAACAATGACTACGCCTCGGGCAATGTGGACTCCGGCTTCTATATTGGCGAGTGCATCCCCTGTGATGCGCTGATCACCAATGT
>DASWAC010000548.1:0-4856 GCA_036391335.1 Ktedonobacterales bacterium | reverse complement strand
CGCGTAGGTCACGAAGGCGGAGCTTGGCGCGCCTGCCCAGCGCGGATCACTCGATGGGAAGTGCTCGCCGATGTCGCCCAGCTCGGCGGCGCCGAGGAGGGCATCCACAACCGCGTGCAGCAGCACATCCGCGTCGGAATGGCCGGCCAGGCCGCGATCGTGCGGCACCGTCACCCCGCCGAGCAGGAGCGGGCGCGCGGCTGCCACAGGCGCGAAGGCGTGCACGTCATAGCCGATGCCGATGCGGATGCCCGCGCTCATGGGGTCGCCGTCGGGCCGACCGTAGGCGTGGCGCTGGCGGGCGGTGTGAAGTCATGTGCCTTGAAGATCGCCTTGGTGACCGGACTTGCCGTGTCAGCGGCAAAGCCGGAGAATTCCACCAGGACACCGGCGGCGAGCTGCGGAATCGGCTGTGGACCAGTGATTGTGGGGCCAGGCGCGTAGGCCGTGAACCAGCCTTGGGGGGGAGTGTCGCAATTAGTGCATGACTCCGCCGTGCCAGTCTTCGATGCGATCTGAATGGGGAAGTCGCGCCAGCCAGCATAGTTGGTGCCACTCGGATCATTCGTCGGCCCAAGCATGGCGATCTGCACGATCTGGAGGGTGCTCGCGGACAGCGGCAGTGACCCTATCGCCTTTGGCGAGAATGAGGCCGCGACAGCGCCCTCAGCGGTGATCACTTGAGTGACCATGTGCGGCTGCATCCGTTTTCCGTTATCCGCCAGCGCGGCAGATATCATGGCGATCTGCGCTGGATTAGCGAGGAGTGCTCCCTGGCCAATGCCGATATTCGCCGCATCCTGTGGTGACCAGTTCGCGTTTTGTGTCTTCTTGAGCCAATCTGGGTCAGGCATGAGGCCTGGGTTTTCCACGCCATCAGGGACACCAACGACGTTCGCCGGCTGACCAAGGCCATACGCCTTGCCCATATCAGAGAGCCAATTCTGATTCTGGCTGTTCAGCTGCACTGCGACGGCCCAAAACACCACGTCGCATGACGGGCCAAGGGCAGCGGGCGCGGTGAGACTGTGCCCGGTGCATCCTCCCTCACCATTCTCATGCGACACCTGGGAGGCTCCAGGCACCTGGAATACGCCGGGGTCATTATAGACATCGGTCGGCTTTACCCCATGCTCCAGGCCGGCTGAAAGGGTGACCACCTTGAAAACCGAACCGATTGGCTGCACGGCGGCGACCGCGCGGTTGACATAGCCATGCTGGTCGTTGAGCCGCTGCTGCTCATTTGGCGTCAAGCCGAGCGAGAGATCGTTGGGGTCATACATGGGATAGCTGGCCATGACTCTGACCTCGCCGCTCGGCGGGTCAACGACCATCGCGCCGCCATCGCGACCGCCAGCAACGGCAAGCGCTTGCATCGCGGCCCGCTGCTCGGCAAGTGAGATGCTGGTGCGGACGACGGCGCCATCGCCGCCCTGGCGCTGCCCCAGGGCGACATCCTGCTTCCCGATCGTGCCGTCGGCGTTCCGGTCGGCGATGACGAGGGTGCCGCCCTTCACAGGCCGCAGATATTGCTCGCCCCATAGCTCGAGGCCGGCCTTGCCGATGACATCATTCGCCGCATAGTAGTGCTGCTTGTCTTTGTTGAGATCATCGGGCGAGACACCCTGCACATAGCCAGTGACGGCCGCCAGATCGGAGCCATAGGGATAGACCCGGCCAGTGGTCTGGCTCACCTTCACGCCGGGAAGCTGGATCGAGCCACTGATGCTGTTGTAGAGGCCGGCGGTGATCGTGCGCACCACGTGGACGCTGCTGGCGTCGCCACCCTGGTAGGCCGCTTTGACCTGATCGGGAGTGAGGTCCAGCTTATCGCCGAGCGCCTTGTCGAGCGCGCTTTCGTTGCTGATCTGTCCGCGAATCACGCCGACCTGATAGACCGTGTCATCCTTTGCCAGCACGTTGCCGTCGCGGTCCACGATCTGCCCGCGATGTCCTGACGCCGTGAAGAGATGCACCAGCCGCTGATAGGTAGGGTCAGACGCACTGTCGAGCTGGTAGAAGATGAGGCCCGGTGACCAATCCACCTTCCAGCCGCCCTGCTGGTTGACCAGCGGGATCTTGATATCCTGACTGATGTCGCCCGCGCTCTGGGTCGAGAGCGACATCTGCACGGGGATCGTCACGGACGTGTCGGAATTGACCACCACATCGCCAGGCGTGGCGCGCATGCTGATGACGCCCGCCTCGTTGATGATGCTCGCGGTGCGGTTCACGATATAGTCGTGGGCGTCTTTGAAATTCTTGCCGATGATGGCTGGGGCACTGAAGCGCTGGCGGCTGGCGTCAGAGGTGAGCGCATACATCGCCTCGTAGTCACCGCCGGTGTATGCGTCAAGGTATTTATTGGCTGCCTGGCACGCGGACCCATCGCCGCACCCACCGATGAAAGGGATGTTTGAGTGCTGCAAGAGGCTGTGCCATGGCAAGAAGACTGCCCCCGCGACTATGGCGAGCAGCACGACGAGCGAGGTGCCGGCGAGCACGGCGCGGCGCGAGAGCGGCCGGATGCTCCGCCCACCGATAATGTCAGGCAGATAATAGTCCGGTGGGAGCTCTTCGGTGTCATCCTCAGAGGCCTGCACCAGCGTTTCATTCGGTGGTGGCGTGCCGCGATGGATCCCGCTGGACCCCGCGCCGGTCGTTGTGGCCTTGGTGGCGGCCTTCGTTTTCGCATCTTTCTTCCCAGGGCCGGTGGGAATGTAGCGCAGCATCGGCTTGGACGTGTCAGACGGTGAGCCCGCCGGAGCATTTCCGCCATCTGTAGGTGGGGGCGGCGATGATTGGTCGCCCGGGCCTCCGGTGCTCATGGAAATCCTCCTGCGCGCGACATGATGATGAGTGATAGCAACCGCATGATATCATCCGAGGCCGCACGGCGAAAGTGAGCCACGCGACACTCCGGCACGGCGAGCGATCCGTGTCTGGGAGAGATACGCCCGTGATGGGCGAGAGGTTGCCGGGGCTTGGGATAGTCCGCGTTTAGCCCTTTTTGCCGCCATCACTCTTGAGACGGGCGCGTATCAACGTATAGAAGACGGCGACGATGATGGCCCCGAGCAGCGCCTCGACCACGGGGATGTCTTCGACCTGGAAGGTCCAGCCGGAGGGCAGGTGCACAAAGGCGATCATCAGCCAGATGCCCACGATGGTCACCATCGTGGCCGTGAAGAGACTGCCGACCTTCTGCTTGGTGAGCTGCTCGGCAACAAAATTGACGACGATGGCGATCATGACGAGGATGATGATATCGATCAGGGTGAGACGGAAGCCGCCACTGGGCTGCCCAAAGACACTGATGGCCAGCCAGGTGTCGATGAAGATGGTCTTCAGGAGACCCTCGTGCAGGAAGGGGATCAGCATGGGACGCACCGCCTTTAGGAAAGGGAGACGAGTTCTAGCGCACTCGCCGAGCGTGCGACGTGTGCACCTGCATGCTACCTGAGACGGGGCGGTCTTGCAACGAGCGAGCTATAATTTTTGCAGGTTGGCGAAGGCCAGATCAAGCGTCTTCTTGCCGATCTGTGGCGCGTCGAAGAGCACCGTCACGATCGTCGCCCCGTTCCCTTCCTCGATGCGCAGCAAAGTGCCCTTCCCAAAGAGCCGGTGCATCACTTTGTCACCAGGACGGAACACCGGCGCGGCGCTTGGGGCTTCTTGCGCCTCCTCCCAGGTAGGCGCGTCAGGCATTAGCCTCGCGGGCTGAGCTGGCCGCTGGGTGCCGCTGAGAGGCTGCCGGGGCAGGGTGGATGCCCCCCATGATGGCGCGCTGTCGCTCACCGTCGGCAGGGTCCCGCGCTCGCGCTGGTGCGTATTGTGCAGCAAGTGCTCGGGAATCTCATCGAGAAAGCGCGACGCCTCCTGGTAACTGCTGCCGCCGTAGAAGGTGCGGCGAAAGGCGCGGACGAGATAGAGCCGGTGCATCGCTCGCGTGATGCCCACATAGGTCAGCCGTCGCTCTTCCTCGAGCTCAGCCCGGCTTTCCAAGGAACGGGAGTGGGGAAGAATACCCTCTTCGAGTCCCGTAATAAAGACGACCGGAAATTCCAGCCCCTTGGCCGCGTGCAGTGTGATGAGCGTCACGGCGTCGCGGGTGGTCGCGTCACTGGCCAGCCCGCCATTCTCGCCGGTCTGCGTGGTCTCGGCGCCGCTGACGAGCGCTACGTTTTCGAGGAACATATGCAAGGCGACGTCTGGCTCGATCTCTGAGAAGTCCTCGGCCACACGACGCAGCTCCAACACGTTGACCCAGCGCTCTTCACCTTCCTCACTGCCATCGCGCAGCTCACTGGCATAGCCACTCGACGCCAGCAAGAAGTCAATGAGGGCTGGCAGAGGCAGCTCGCGGCTCTTGGCCCGCAAGTCGCCAAAGAGCGCGCCGAAGCTGGCCAGGGCGCGCTTGCCCGCCGAGCCCAGTGTCGGGTGATCAGCGATGCGGTCGATGGCTTCGAGAGGAGTCATGTGCTCGCGCTCGGCCCAGCTGGAGAGATCCTGGAGGGTCTTGGCGCCGATCTTGCGTGCCGGGACGTTGACCACACGCTGCAGTGAGACGATATCGAGCGGGTTCGCGATGAGCCGGAGGTAGGCTAGCACATCTTTGATCTCTTTGCGATCGTAGAATTTCTTGCTGCCGATGACGACATAGGGCACGCCCGCTCGCAGAAACTGCTCTTCTAGCGCGCGTGACTGGGCATTCGTGCGATACATCACGGCGACCCCGCCGCGCTTGGCCTCGCCACGTCCGACCAGTCGCTGGATCTCGTTCACGACGTACGAGGCTTCCTCTTCCTCGTTATAGGCCTCGTGCACGGTGATCTGCTGGCCACCAGATCGCTCGG
>DASWAC010000547.1:0-4914 GCA_036391335.1 Ktedonobacterales bacterium | reverse complement strand
ACCTAGCCTTGCTTCGTCCGCCGCGCATGACGGTCGCGACGACTTCGACTTCTTCATCGGCTCTTGGACCACCCACCACAAGCGGCTGCGAGAGCGCCTGCGGGGCTCGACCGAGTGGTATGAGTTTTCGGGCACCGTCGTGTGCCGGAAGCTCCTCGGCGGACTGGGCAATCTCGATGAAGCCGTGCTCGAGATGCCCACCGGCCAGGTGCTGGGGCTCACCCTGCGCACATTCAACCCCAACAGCCAGCAGTGGAATATCTATTGGGTGGCCGACTCTGCCATCGCCAGCGGACCTCTCGACCCGATGGTTGGCAGGTTCACCAATGGCCGCGGTGAATTCTATGCGCACGAGCCCCATCTCGGCACCTACATCATCAGCCGATTCATCTGGACGTCGCTCTCGCCTGACGCCTGCCACTGGGAGCAAGCCTTCTCAGCCGATGGCGGCGCTACCTGGGAAACTAACTGGATCATGGACCACACCCGCACCGCCTACTAGGGGTCTGTCTGTCGAATCGAACGGGCCGTGCTATTTTCCTGCTAGGCGAGACAGCGTGAGGAGTTCCGGCAAAGTGAGTGGTGGGGGGGATCATGGTAAGAGAAGTCATGGGAGTTCTCCTGCCCATTGGGCATAGTGAGTTGTGAGGAGGTATCGTGCGTGAGCACAGTGGTACTCTTTCACCCATCATTTGGTATTACCGCAGGGATCAGAGACGCTGAGCGTCGACTGCGTGCGGCTGGCCATGATGTGCGTGTAGTGGATTACTATGGCGGCGAGAGAACGTTTACCGACTACGACATCGCGAATGCGTATGTCACTGAAGTTGGCTTTCCCACGTTGATGCAAAACGCCCTTGATGCCATTTCAAATGTGCCAGATGGTTTCATCGCCATGGGCTTTTCGAATGGCGGTGGCATGGCCACCTATATCGCACTGCATCGTCACGTTGCGGCAGTGGTGGCCTGCTCAGGCGCTTTGCCACTCTCCATGATTGGAGCCGCGACGTGGCCGCAAGGCGTGCCTGCACAGCTGCACTATATGGTGGATGACCCGCGCAAAATTGAGGGATCAGTCGAGTCCGTCATGGCCTCAGTCAATGCGGCAAATGCTGATGCGGAGTACATCCAATATCCTGGAAGCGGGCATCTCTTTACGGATCCAAGTCAACAGGATGAATACGACGCTGCGGTCACTGAGCGATTTTGGCGACACGTATTAGCCTTTTGCGAGCAGCATGGCTCCTAGCGTTGAGCGTCACAGCAGAGATATCACCAACAGAGAGGTAGCTTGGTCGCCGAAGGGCAGCACAGAAATACTCGAGGCTAGTGGCTGTGTAGCCTGAGCTCATGTACACCCGCATCGCGTAGGTCTCCTCATGCGCTTGGAGAGTTCCGCCAGGGAGACACGCGGCGTTGCGGTCCACCATGACCTTGTCATCAGGCGCTCGCACAACCCATACTCTGCTCACGCCCAAAAGGGCATGAAGGCAGGGTAGCGATGAAGACTAATTCCGATCGCCACATGGGGCTCTGGGTATTGCTCTCCACCATTCTGGCGTCGAGCATGGCCTTCATAGACGGCTCCGCGCTCAATGTCGCGCTCGACGCGCTGCAACGAGACCTCGGAGCCACCGGCGCGCAGCTGTTGTGGATCGTCAACGCCTACCTGCTAAGCCTCGCCTCGCTCATCCTGCTGGGGGGCTCACTTGGCGACAAGTATGGCCGGAAGCGCATCTTTGGCATTGGCATCGCGGTCTTCGCCGCCAGCTCCTTCGTGTGTGGCATCTCGCAGAGCGTTGACTTCCTGATCGCCGCGCGGGTGGTCCAGGGGGTCGGCGGCGCGCTCATGGTGCCGGGAAGTCTGGCGCTGATCTCAGCCTCGTTTCCCCCAGAGCGGCGAGGCAGCGCCATCGGCACGTGGTCGTCGTTCAGCACACTCACTACCCTGTCCGGCCCGGCCCTTGGCGGCGTGCTCGCCAGCCTGGGCCTCTGGCGGTTCGTCTTCTTCATCAACATGCCACTCGCGGTCATCTCGCTGCTTGCGCTGAGCCATGTGCCTGAGAGCCGCGACGAGACCAGCTCGCGAGAGCTCGACATCCCAGGAACGGTGCTCGTAGCACTCGGGCTCGCCGGCCTGACCTATGGCGCGATCGAGCTTGGCAACACTGCCACCGGAAATACGGCTATTGGCGTGGTCAGCCTCATCATAGGCTTCGCCGGACTGGTCGCGTTCGTCTTTGTCGAGGCACGCAGCTCGCATCCGATGGTCTCACTCAGCCTCTTCCGCTCGCGCACCTTCACCGGCACCAACGCTATGACCGCCTTCCTCTATGGGGCGCTTTCTGGGGTCTTCTTCTTCTTTCCTCTCGTGCTGATTCAGGCGCAAGGCTACAGCGCGGCCATCGCGGGGCTCACAGCGCTCCCGTTCACCATCATCCTGACCATCATGTCGCCCATCATGGGCCGCCTGGTAGACAAGATCGGGCCGCGCCTCTTGCTGACCATCGGCCCTGCGCTCGTGGCAGCGGGCTTTCTGCTGCTCTCGCTGCCAGGGGTCGGCAATGGACCGTCATCCTATTGGTGGACCTACTTCCCGGCCATCATTGTGGTCGGCCTGGGAATGGGTGTCACGGTGACGCCACTCACGACCGCCGTGATGGGCTCTGTCGCGACACAGCACGCAGGCATCGCCTCGGGGATCAATAATGCGGTCACGCGCTCGGCCCAGGTGCTCGCTCTGGCAGGGCTTGGCGCAGTTGTGCTTGCCGTGTTCTCCAGCATGCTCACCGCGCGCCTTGGGCCGATGGGCTTGCCTGCCAACGCCGCGCACAGCATCATCGCGGGTGCGAGCAAGCTGGGCAACACGCCGGTGCCGCCCAGTCTCTCGCATGAGCTGGCCACCGAGGTGACGAGCGCAATCAAAGTCTCATTTGTTGGCGCATTCCGCGTGCTCGCACTCATTGGCGTGGGCATGGCGCTCATCAGCGCGACGCTTTCCTGGCTCTTGCTGCAACCCGTGGCCAGCACGAAAGCCGCCGCGGCGCCTCAGGCTGCATAGGGGGCTAGCGGTCGAGTTTCGCGAAGAGATTGTTGAGTGACTCGGCGAGGGTGGGGTGCGCGAAGATGGCCTCCTTGAGCACCGTGTAAGGCACCCTCCCTATCATCGCTATCTCAAACATGGACATGAGCTCGCCACCCTCGATGCCAAGCACGGTGGCACCAAGGATCTGCTTCGTCTCCGGGTCAACGATGGCCTTCATGAGGCCACGCGTTTCATCCACCTCGTCGGCGCGCGCGACATAGCTCATCGGCATCTTAGCCACGCGGAAGGAGCGCCCGCTAGCCGCTGCTTCTAGCTCATTCATGCCTACTCGACCAAGCTGTGGGTCTATGTAGACGGTGTATGGCACCAGCCGGTTCGTAATCGAGGCGTTGCCACCCTCCAGCAGGTTGGTGCGCAGGATGCGAAAGTCGTCATAAGAGATGTGGGTGAACGCCGGGCCGCCCTTGACGTCGCCAAGCGCATAGATACCTGCGACATTCGTCTCCAGCCGCTCGTTCGTCTTGATGTAGCCTCGCTCATCGAGGACAAGGCCAGCGGCGGCCGTGTTGAGCGCATCGGTGTTGGGCATGCGCCCCGCCGCGATCAGCACATGCGAGCCAGTGAGTGTGCGTGTCGTGCCGCCGCCGACCACGGTCACTGCGATCTCGCCCGATGCGAGTCGCGCCAGCTGCGATGGAGCGGCCTCTAGCAGCACGTCGACTCCGTCCTCATGCAAGATCTTGGCTACCTCGTCGGCAACATCGTCGTCCTCGCGCGCCAGCAGGTGTTTGCCCCGGTGCACCAGGGTAACCTGGCTCCCAAAGCGGCGAAACATCTGCGCGAACTCCAGACCGACATAGCCGCCGCCCACCACAATGAGATGCGACGGGACCACGTCGAGCTCCATGATGCTGGTTGAATTCAGCAGTGGCACAGACTCGACGCCAGGAATCTTCAGCGGGGCGGGGCGCTCGCCCGCGTTGATGATGATGGTCGGCGCGGTCATCTCTCGTGTCGCGCCGTCCGGCAGGGTCACGCGCACCGCACTGGGTCCGGTAAAGGTCGCCTCACCGCTCACGAGGTCGAGATTCGGCGCCGCCAGCAGATGCCGCTCACTCCCCTCGCGAAAGCTCACCACGATCTCGCGCTTGCGCTGGCGCACCTTGAGCATGTCCACTGTGACCGGCCCCGTCGCGATGCCATAATCCGCGGCACGTCTGGCCAGATAGGCGACACGGGCACTGGCGACCATCGTCTTCGTTGGCGTGCACCCCTCATTGATGCACGTCCCGCCCACATGCTCGCGCTCGATCAGCGCTGTGCGTCTACCGGCATTGGCCAGGGCCGTTGAAAGCGGGCCACCGGCCTGACCCGACCCGATCACGATAGCGTCATACGTCTCGATGGCCACAGATCACTCCTTCTCATCGGGGCTCTGTGAGCGGGCATTCCATTCGGTCAGCATCTTAGCGACCTGAGCCGTATGCTCATCATAGTGATCGATTAGCCAGCCCA
The DNA here is from genome assembly GCA_036391335.1 of Ktedonobacterales bacterium. GTDB lineage: Bacteria > Chloroflexota > Ktedonobacteria > Ktedonobacterales > JADMIN01 > DASWAC01. The sequence continues at coordinate 353 of DASWAC010000547.1, read as the reverse complement.
TGATGTCCTGCGCCGAGGTCGGATAGAGCGCCGCGCCCGGTGAGTAGATCACTCCCGCCTGCCGAACAAACGCGGCGGGGTCGAGCGAGCCGAAGCGCGTATGCACACGCGCGTGCGCGGCGGCCAGATCGGCGAGCATGCCGGCACGGTCCGCCCCGGTGGGCCGCAGGGTGACGAGATCCCGGTGGCGCTGCGCCTCGGCCGGGAACCATGCGAGGTCACTGTTGAGATCTACATCGGCATAGCCTGCGGCCTCGATCTTGTCAAATACCCGCAGGTAGCGCGCAATGGGATCACACAAATGAGGGAGCAGCGTGCCCAGAGCATATTCATCCCCCGCAGGCACAAAGGGA
>DASWAC010000546.1:0-13613 GCA_036391335.1 Ktedonobacterales bacterium | reverse complement strand
CTTGACCGTCGCCCGGCCATTGGGCGCGAATGACCTTGAAATCCTCGCTGATGAATCCGATCTGGTCCGTTTGGGTCACGATGTCGCGGCGCAGGGGGCCATTAGCGAGCCACGGGCGCGTCGTGCCGTCGCCGCCCTGCGGCGCTATCGCTTGCTGGCTGAGATGCTGTCGGCGCAGGTGCTCTGTGTCGCCACGGAATCTGTACGCGGCGCGAGCAATGGGGCGCTGATGCTGCGACGTGCCCGCGAGGAGGCCGGGGTCGAGGTGCTGACCATCACCGGCGAGCAAGAGGGCGCGCTGGGCTATTGGGGCGCGACGAGCGGTGTCTCGCATATCACCGGCCAGCGGATGGTCATCGATATGGGAGGTGGCAGCCTGCAGCTCACCGTGGGCACAGGCTCGCGCATCGCATGGCGCACGTCTGTCCCGCTGGGCGCAGGCACGGTGCGCGACCGGTATGGCCTGGGGAACCCTCCATCGCTGGCACAGCTCGACCACGCATATCAGGCTGTGCGCGAGATCCTCCGCGAATATCAGCCGCCGCAGCCCCTCGAAGAGGTCAGCGTCTGCGGGGGAACGGCCGGAGCGATTGCCGCGCTCATCCAGCAGCTCTATGGCGACGACCGGCACCGTGTCGTGCCGCGCAATGGGCGTCTGATCGAGGTTACCGGCCAGCGGACCATCACCAGGCACCATCTGGAATGCCTGCTGGCTGTCCTGCGTGACGAGCCCGCCGAGCAGCTTGCCGCGCGGTTCAGCATCAAGGCGGCGCGGGCGCGCATCCTCGCCGCGGGCGTCGTCTCGCTGCTGGGCTCGCTCGAGCACGTCAGCGTCTCGCGGGCGCGGATCAGCCGCCGTGGCATCCGTGAGGGAATGATCCTCGCGTGGCTGCACGCGGGCAGAGGATGGCTCGACCTGGCCAGCAGCGGCGCGGGCTGGGCGGATGCGCACGGCTAGGGCTGGTAGCCGATGACATCGCTGCCCCCCGTCTGGGTGCCGTTGTAGGCGAAGTACATCGGCCGCTCCGCCACGATCGGGAGGCTGGCCACCACTACCAGCGAGAACGACTGGCCCGGCATATCCTGGTTGGCGAGGACCGTCGCCCGGCTGTGGGGCGCCACCACCACCACCCGGCTCACCGGGCTGCCACCCCCTTCCGGCAGGTAGCGCAGGATCACGCTCGCCGCCTGGCTCGCATCAGGGTTCTCCAGCGTCACCCACTCCCCAAACTGCCCCCCGAATAGCCCTCGGCAAAGAGAAAGAGCGTGCTCGGCCCACTCGTCCCCAGCACGTCCGTCGCCCCCGGGATGAACGAGCTGGCCACCGTGCCCACCGGCCCGTTGTAGGCAAAGCTCATGAACCGCTCCGCTAGGATCGGCGCCCCCGTCGCGCTCACCACCGCGCTGTTGCTCACCCCCGTGCTCCCTAGCAGCCCATTCACGCTCACCACCTGCTGCTGGCCCGGCCCCAGCTGCAGACTCGTGCTCACCTGCTTCCCGTCCGTGGTGAGCAGCTGCAGCGTGACGCTGGCCGTCCCGCTCGTCGGGTTGGCCAGGATGTAGCGCTCGACGAAGTTCGTATTGGTGTAGCCTTCGGCAAAGTACCAGCTCGACCGTGGTGCGCTCACCCCGATCACATCCGCCGCCCCCGTCCACCCCGTCTGGCTATCCACCAGGTAGAGCGGCCGCTCGACGAAGCCGGGCTGCGAGAGCTGGACCAGCGCGCTATAGCTGCCCGGGGCGAGCCCGGCGTCGCTGTTGACGTGGAGGGTGAACCGGCTCGTGGCCGGCGCCGTGCTCTGCCGCACCAGGGGGGCCCCGCCGCTGGCCGGGAAGTAGGACACCGTGACCGTGGTGGGAGTGCTCTGCGGGTTGAGGACGGTGAGCCAGGTGTCATGGCCCGCGCTAGTGTCGAGGTAGCCGAAGTCGTAGGTCTGCCCCAGGCTGGTGGCGCCCAGCACATCGCTACCCCCCGGGATGCTGGCGCCGGGCAGGCCGGTGTAGGTGAAGTACATGGGCCGCTCGGCCACAATGGGCACGTCGCTGTGCACGACCATCGAGACGTTCTGCCCCGGGCCGACCTCGGCGTTGATGTAGGGGGTGAAGCGGCTGTTGGGGCCCACCGTGTAGCTCTTGGTCAGCGGTGCGCCGGCGCCGAGGAGGTAGTCAACGCTCACGTGGGCGCTCAGGCTGGTCGGGTTGGCCAGGGTGAGGAACTCGCTGAAGCTGCCCCCCGTGTAGCCCTCGGCAAAGTACCACGTCGTGGCCACGCTGGCCACCACCACCGTCACCGGCACCCCCACCGGGCTGTTATCCGCGCTGGGACCCGCGAAGGTCAGTGTCGTGGTGTATGACTGCGTGGTCGTCCCGGCGGGCATGCTGAACGTCGCGGTCAACCCGCGCGAGCCGCCTGGCGCGATGGTTCCCGAGGTGGCGTCGAGTGAGAGCCACGCGGGCAGGGAAGAGGTCAGCGACCAATCCATGGGTGCGTTGCCCGTGTTCGTGAGCGTGAGGGTCTGCGGGGCGGGATTCCCCTCTGGCGCGATCACAGTGAGGCCGATGGCGGCAGGCGATGCCTGGATGTGAGCGCCATAGCCAGCGACGCAGCTCGCCGTTGTGTTGCTAAAGGCCGACTGCAGCTCGAAGACGCCACCATTCGCCAGAGTGATCGGGCTCTGCGAGAAGTCCCACTGGCACTTCAGGCCGATCTCGTTGCCCGCGGCATCCAGCCAGCCGCTACCCACATGAGGGTCGGTAATCGCGCCAAACTGCGCCTGCGCGGCGAGCGAGGCCAGGCTGTCACCTGGCGTGTTGCCATGGGGTGTCGCCGGGACGCCACAGGCGGTGAGATCAGTGGGGTAGGGGATGACCGCGTAGGCGACACCGGCAGCGGTGGACCAGTCATGATAGTCGCAGAAATGTCGCTGAGCGCACGCGCCATGGCCATCATTGACGGTCACGCCTGGTTGGGTGATCACATAGTAGGTCGCGTTCGTGCCATCCTGCGGCCAGCCCTTCACTGAGATGGCGCGGCTGACCTCGGCCTGAATCGCAGAATCTTCTGTCGTGGCGCTGCCGCAGGAGGTATCAGTGGTTGGGGCGACGGGATCGATCCACGTGCCGCCGAGCGTATGGGTCGCCGAGATGGCGCCGGTGGCGTCGGAATATTGGGTGAGGGTCTTGAGATAGGATGACCCGCTCACATCCTGGAAATAGGCTTGCGCGATGCTCCCATCAGGAGTGAGGCTGCCAGAGCCGATGTCCCAGCTCGATCCCCAGAAGATGAGGTAGCTCACGGGATTCCGCTGCACCGGGCCGCCGTGATAGGTCAGCGGGCCCGCCGCGAGGGCCCGCTCGTTGGCATGCTGGTGCGCGTCACGCATCGCCGCGCCACTGCCCGCGTGTGCTCCTCGAATGGTAGGCGCAGCCGTCATCAGCACGGCAGCCAGCGCGAGCGCGACAGCCACGCGCCAGACACGGTGTAGCTGTCTCATGATGCCCCCTGCGCCCACGGCAGCTGAGCCGGCTGATAGGTCTGGCTGTCGAGCCCGACGAGGTAGTCATGGCCATCGGCGGACTGCACATGCCAGACAGCCAGATCGGGGAACTGTCCGCCGCCAGACCACTTGCCTTGGGCATGAGTCCCCGCGATGTCATCGATATTGGCGGGGAAATAGACCAGCTCAAGCGGTGTGCTCACGGCGATGGGCGCACGGACCGCGCCCGTGAAGATCGCCGCCGCCGCCTGTTGCGTCTGCCGTGGGAAGGGCTTCCCGAAGGAGGGCTCGCCTGGCTGGAAAGGGCCCGCGAAGGAGACGGCGCGCACTTGCTGTTTCGCCCGATCATAGTCCAGATCAAGCAGCGCGACGACATGCGGTCCCGGCGTGCTCAGGCCTGGAACCACAGTCTCAGTGAGCGGGATGACCCAGACATCATGCATGCCGGGGAGTGGATGGAAGGCGCGAACCAGCACCGGCGTGCCGAGGGTGCCCTGCCGCACTGCCTGCCCCAGCAGCGTCTGAGGATGCCCGGCAATCGCCTGATAGAGAGTGGTCGCGCGCGCCGCGGCCAGCACATCGGCCGGCGCGGTGGAGGCCAGGGGAACCCACTCACCGGTCGGCGGGGCGGCGGGATGTTGGCGGCTGACTGCCTGGGTCGAGAGGGCGACGAAGAACGCCACCACCATCAGCCCTAAGAGGGCGCTCAATCCCACGACGCGCAGGTGGCGCACCGAGCCGGATAGCCGGGCGAGCGCGGCCCGACCCGGCAGATGCTGCCAGCGGCGATGATCTCGGGGAGTGCTCATGGGTGCATCATCACGCTTCCATTTTCGTCCAGCGCGAGGTCCCATGAGACGCCCACCTGTGCGTCAGGCTCGATGTCAACGCGATAGCCGATCCAGTGCTGGGGATAGGTCGGGTTGGGCACGTAGATGCCAACCTTTGGATCCGGGTCAAAGTTGCCATTCGCGCTGTAGAGGCTGCCCCACTGCGAGGCGCTCGTGTTGAAGGTGTAGCCGCTCCACGTGACCTCGCGCGCCGACTGATAACCGCCGCCAGGACTGCCCACGCCGGGATCCCACACGTTCACCGCGTTCACATCGGCGGGGAAGCTCGTATTGGGATTGGAGGAGGCATAGACGCCCGAGACGACGACGGTGTGCAGCCCATGCGCGATCGTCACGATGATGGGCTGCCCATAGCGAACGAGGGTGCGCGCCATGCCCGCGACTGCCAGATTCGTCTGGGAGAGCGACTGGTGATAGATGACCGTGTGATAGGTATAGGTTGAGTCCTGGGTGCGCGGAAAGATATAGCCAGGGTGGTGCGCGTGCATGGGCAGCCCGGCGGCAGACTCGTAGAGCACCCCCCAAGCGATCGAGCGCGGGTCGGTGCCGAAGTCTTGCGCGATGTCGGCGGCGAAGCCCGGCCCCACACCATTCCATGGCGGTGTGCCCCACTGGCTGACGGCTGCGGAGCTATTCAGGTCGTTGGCGATCTGCTGCTGCCCGCCGCTGTGAAATGGGAAATAGCTTTGCCCGCCCTGCACCTGGAAGGTATAGTTCGCTACCGCCTCGATCGACGCCACGGCGCACCAGTTCCCACTGGCCTGTGGCCAGTCCGCCGTGCCTGACGCGACATAGCTCTCGTTTGAGCCATAGAACGCGCCACTCACGTCAGGCGTGCTCGGCGCGGCGAGGGTGGGCCGGCCGGCGAGCACGGAGAGGGTGAGGATGCCGAAGAGGAGTGACGCGGCGAGGAGACGCCGCTCGAGCAATGTCATCTAGGCCTGTCTCCCCAACAGGCGATGCAAGCCTGTTGTGCGAATCGCAGCGACACCAGATCCCAGCTATCGTAACGGACATCGAGCGGCTCAGGTAACGGAAGCATCGTGGAGTGGGTAAGTAGAAGGGAAGGCGGCACATCTGTGCCTCATTAGTATAGCACCGCTGTCTCAGGATGAAGCCTGAGCTCGGGATGCGACGTATCTTGGCTCCTGAGGCTATACGGACGCCCGCACTCACGCGCTTCTCGCGCAGCCCGCCATGGGGTACACTGCCAGCATGGCGAAACGTATGAGAGCATGAGCTGAGGGAGTGGACGGTGAGCGAGGCCAGCGTGGCGCGTGCCCAGGATGTCCGCTATGGGGTCCGTCTGGAAGTCTTCACGGTGCTGTGGATGATCGTGGAGGCGATCGTTTCCATCGGCGCCGGCATTCTCGCGGGGAGCCTCCTACTCACTGCCTTTGGCATTGACAGCATCATCGAGTTGGTGAGTGGCGGCATTCTGCTGTGGCGCCTCGCGGTCGAAGCGCGTGGCGGGGATACGGAGCGTGTCGAGGGGTCAGAGCGCCGAGCTGCCATGGTGGTGGCGATAGCGCTGGCGTTGCTGTGTGTCTATGTCTTTGCCTCTGCCATCTATGGGCTGCTCACCCAATCCAAGGCTGAGGGATCTCCGGTGGGCATTGGCATTGCGGCGGCGGCCTCGATCGTGATGCCCGGACTCGGCCTCTGGAAGCGCCGTCTGGCTGCGCGCCTGAACAGTGGCGCACTGCGGGGCGATGCCGCAAGCTCGTTCACGTGCGGCTACATGGCCGCGACAGTCCTGGTTGGCCTGGCGCTCAATGCCCTCTTTCACTGGTGGTGGGCCGAGGATATCGCTGCCCTCGTCTTCCTATTCTGGCTCGTCGGGGAGACACGCGAGGCCTTCGAGGAAGCGCGAGGAGCCGGCGACGCAGACTGAATGCTATGCCGGCCATGCCATGGCCCCCACTGGCCCGCCATCACCCGCCTCGAGCTGACGTGATCACAGCAGCTCTGCCTCGATACGCGCGCGGATGGCGTCACGCACCTGACGATAGACCGCGAGCTGCTCTGCTTCGCTGCCGGTTGCCCGCGAGGGATCGGGGAAGCTCCAGTGCAGGCGCTCCTTCGCGCCAAAGAAGACCGGGCAGGTCTCGTTCGCATCGTCGCAGACGGTGATCACGGCGTCGAATGGCTCGCTGAGATAGACGTCGAGGGCCTTGCTCCGCTGGCCAGAGATATCTATGCCAACCTCGGCCATTGCGCGAATGGCGAGTGGACGAACCTGTGTCGCCTCGGTGCCCGCGCTGAAGGCCGCGAATCGCTCGCCACCGAGCGCGCGCAGCCAGCCCTCGGCCATCTGTGACCGCGCCGAATTATGCGTGCAGAGGAAGAGTATCCGCTTGGGGTCCATAGGGCTATCCATCCTTCTCTTGTGCTGAGAGGCTTGCCGAGCGCAGCCAGCGATAGGTCAGTGCCGCGACTGCCGCGCCCAGGAATGGCGCGGTGAGATAGATCCACTGGCTTGCCCAGACACCGCTAACCAGGGCCGGTCCGAGTGATCGTGCTGGGTTCATCGAAGCGCCTGAGATTGGCCCGGCAAAGATGGCCTCCAGCCCTACGGTGCCCCCAATGGCGAGCGCCGCCGCCTGGCCTACGGCTCGCGTATCCGTAGCGACGGCCATGATGACGAACATGAGGAAGAAGGTCAGCAGCGCCTCTAGCCAGAAGGATTGCCAGTCGCCGCCCTGACCTGCCGGCACGGTGGCCCCCAGATGCGCGACCTGCCCAAAGAGCAGCCGCAAGCAGCCGGCAGCCAGTAGCGCGCCACAGAGCTGCGCCAGCCAATAGCCGGCCACCCGGCGCAGCGGGAAGTGCCGCGCCAGCGCGAAGCCAAGGGTGACCGCCGGATTGAAGTGCGCTCCGCTGAGGTGGCCGGTGGCATAGATCATCGCGGTAATGACCAGCCCAAAGACGAGCCCGACGCCCACGTGCGTCACCTGCCCGCCGCTGAGCGAGTCAATCATGATTGCGCCGCAGCCCGCGAAGACGAGCCCAAAGGTGCCGATCCCCTCGGCCACCATGGCCACCCGCTGCGGCGGCATCCCTGCCCCCTTAGCACCCACAAGAGCCGTCCCCGCAGCAGCCCGCGCCAGCATCCGCCACGCTTACCGGCGCGAGCGGCAGCGTCAGGGGGGCGCTCGCGGGCTTCGTCGCGCGGACGAACGCGCTGGCCAGCTTTCCGTCGCCGGCCTCCCAGCCTGCCGGAAGCGTGCTGATGTCGAGACCCGCCTCGGCCACGGTGTAGCGCCGGGTGATGGTCATGCTGACATCTTCGAAGCCCGCCTCGGTGAGCATGCGCTTATACTCATCCACATCGAGCGCGCCCGCCAGACAGCCCACCCATGCCTCCATGTTCTCTCGCAGCGCCGCCGGCACCTCGCCCTCGGCAACCACATCCGAGACAGCAAAGCGGCCGCCCGGGCGCAGCACGCGGAAAGCGTCAGCCAGCACCACACGCTTGTCGGCGGCCAGATTGATGACGCAGTTGCTGATGACCACATCCACGCTGCTGGCGGGCAGGGGAATGGCTTCGATGCGGCCCTTGAGGAAGATGGCATTGGTCACACCGGCCTTGGCCTTGTTTTCCTGTGCCAGAGCCAGCATCTCATCGGTCATGTCGAGACCATAGACCAGCCCCGTCGAGCCGACGCGGCGCGACGAGAGCAGCACATCTATGCCCCCGCCAGAGCCGAGGTCCAGCACGGTCTCGCCCGGGCGCAGGTCGATCAGCGCCGTGGGATTTCCGCAGCCCAGCGACGCGAGCACGGCTTCTTCCGGCAGGTCGGCGACCTCATGGCCGGCATAGAGGTTCGCGGTCACGGCATCCTTCTCGGGACCACAGCACCCGGCGCCGGTGTTTCGCACCTGGCGCGCCGCCGCCGCATAGCGCTCACGCACACGCTCCGTCACGATATCCTGGTCTGCCACAGGGGTGATCCTTTCATCGACGATCATCAATACATGCAACAAAAAGAGGGCTACGCCTCCAAAGCGCGCACCGCCGCCAGACTGCGCGTGCCTGCCTCGGTCGCCCAGTAGTAGGCCCACACGCCATGCTTTTCTGTGCTGATGAGTCCCGCGCCGCGCAGGATGCGCAGGTGATGGCTGATCGTCGGCTGGCGCTGCGGAAACCGGTCGGTGATCTCACAGACACAGAGCGGCGCACCGTGCCGGCCCAGCAGATCGAGCATGGCCAGCCGGGTGGGATCCGCCAGCGCCTTGAGCCGCGCGGCGAGGCTCACCGTGTCGAGCCCCTTGTCCGCGGGGGCAATGGTGACCGGCTCGCAGCAGGCATTCTCGGTGCGTTGTGGGAGGGTTGGTGTGCGCTTCATGCTGCAGATGATGACACGAGGCATTGATGATTGTCAATGTCTAAGCGCGCCAGAGACAGCGAGGCGGAGCGCTCCTCGCTGGGAGCGCCCCACTCATGATTGTGACCGATGGGCTAATAGACCACGACTGGCGAGCCGACTGGCGTCCATGCGTAGAGGGTGGCCATGTCGCTCGGCTTGAAGTTGATGCAGCCGTGCGAGCCCCCATTGAAGGCCGCAGGATCCCAGTGCGGGAGATTCGAGCCGGGACCAAAGCGGCGGCGCCAGCCGGCGTCGTGCAGGAAGAAGCCGTAGTTCGCGTAGAGGATGCCATAGTTGATGGCCGTCGGCGAGTAGTAGAGCGGCGAATTCTTCGGGTCGGAAGAGGTGAAGGTGAGATGGGTCTGCTTATACATCGCGTAGTGCAGCCCCGGCGGCGTCGGCTTCTCTGGCCGCCCGGTCGTGATGGCGAACGACATCACCACCTTGCCATTCTCGTAGAGGCGCGCATACTGCTCGCGTAGCGAGACGATGATCACCTTGCCATCGAGGATGCCATACTGGCTCATCAGATCGAGATCGGCTTGGTGCGCCTGGTCGTGCGGCGTCTGGTCATTCAGGTTCTTGAGCAGCGCCCGCAGGTTCAGCAGCAGGACACTCACATCCTGGTCAGCCTGCTGATAGTCTTCGAGCGACTTGGCCCGCAGCACTTCTGTCTCGCTATCACCATAGCCGCGCTCGCGGTCGGCATACTCATACGCCGCGCCAGCGCCGCCGATGTTGATGGCCTGCCCCTGCGCGATGAGCGCCTTGAGGTCCGCAAGATCCTTGAGGGCCTGCGCGCGGGCCAGGGGCAGCCCCATGCTGCTCTCGGCGAAATTCACCTGCTGGCCGATGGTGAGGAAGTCCGAGAGCGAATGCCCCGCGGCCAGCCGTTTCGCGAGGTCATCGTGCTGCGCCTGGAAGGTGGCGACGCCAGCGCCCCCGGATTGCTTCAGCAGGTCGATCTTCTGCTGCATGCCCGCCACCATCGCGGAGGCCACATAGGGCGCGGCGCCCACCTGCGTGGCCATGAGCGTGAGGGTCTGCGCGTCGATGAGCTGGGCGAGCGCATCGTAGGCGGTCGCGTTGGTCGCGCCGTCGAAGGCGGTGAGGTCGCGCTGATACATCGCGTCGCCTTGCGCGGTGTCGGCCCCACCGGCGCGAATCTGCCGTAGGATATCCTTGAAGGCTTGCAGCTTCTGCCACGCGGGCCACAGCGCACGCAGTGCTCCCAGCTGGCCGCTGACCTTCTGATCGAGCGCGATGAGCGCGGCGGGTGTCTTGGCGGCAGCGAGGTCCGTGCCGTCCAGCGCCAGCTTCGCCTGATAGGCGTTCGCCTCGTCGAAGCCCTGCCCGCGCCGCTCGCTGATGAGCGCGCCGAGGGCGTCAATATCCTGCTGCACGGCCTGGCTCAGGGCATTGTCGCCGTTGGCTTCGAGCGCGGTGAGCTGGCCATAGAGGCTGTCATAGCTCGCGGCGGCCTTAGTGTAGTCATAGCCCCAGGCGCTCTCACCGCTCGCCGTGGCCTGGGCCTTGGTCGCGATGGGCGTGACCAATCGCGCGGGCAGCCCGAGGACTGCCTGTGCGCGGCTGATCTCCGCCTGAAGGCGCGCCTGGCTGGCGTGGGCGTGGGTCTGCGCGGCGCCATCGCCACACGCGGCAAGCACGGCGCCCGCAAGCAAGAGGGTGAGCGAGAGGGGCGCGAATGCACGCGAGCTGATGCGTGGCCGGCTGAGGGAGCGCTTCACGGGCCGAACCTCCTTGCTTCCCACCAGACCGGCGAGAGAGGGTGTCCGGAATGGTAGTGAGCAGGCGCTATACATTAGATAGTTCTTGGAACAAAGCGGTGGCTGGCCGCTTAAGAACTATGACGCGCCGCTGGAGAAAGAGGTCACCGCGCCCAAGGGGAGACGGGCCGCGCCCAGGTAGAGAAAAGCACACACTAGCGACGGCGGGTAGCACCCAGACGGAAGACGCGCCCCAGCAGCCAGGTGGCGCCAAGCATTCCCGCCGCGCCCACTGGCACCCAGAGCGGCACCTGCCGCCAGAGCAGGCCGGGACGCTGCCCACGGCGGCGCAGCACGCTGAATCGAGGGCTCAGGGTCGCGCTTTCGATCACCACATGCAGGTCGCCACGTTCCACATGGTCGAGCACGTTCTCCAGCCGGCGTGGCAGCGAGGTGATGCTGCGCACGAGCGAGATGCTCTCGCGCACGAGATCGCGCCCGAGCCCCTCGAGACTGTCGACACCCAGCAGTCGCAAGATGCCCTCGATGCCGCCGCGCCCCATGAATTGCCGGGCATACGGAGTGGCCACCTCGATCGCGTTGAAGGTGGGGGAGAGGCCCACCAGCACGCCAAAGAGGATGCCGACGGCGCGCCCGAAAAAGGCGAGCTTCGCGGGGAGGCGGAAGGGCTGCTCGTAGAGGGCCGGGCCGATCTCTTGCATGATGTCGCTGGGGTCCACCTCGCGCAGCCGGCTGGCGGGCAACCCGGAGAATTGGGACAGCATGGTGTCGACCGCGCGCTCGATGAGGGTGCGATCGGCGCTCTCACCCAGGAAGCCCAGCTCGTCGAGCCCGCGCACGATGCGCGCCGCGTCGCGGGCCACAGCGCCGCCCATGCAATCCGCCAGACCGTGGCGCAGCTGTGGCGTGACGATGCCCATCATCCCAAAGTCGAGAAAGACGATCCGGTCATAGCCGCCGGGGTCGGGCTGCACGAAGATGTTGCCGGGGTGGGGGTCCGCGTGGAAGAAGCCAGCTTCGAGCACCTGCTTGAAATAGGACTCGGCCAGCCGGCGGGCCAGGGCATCGCGGTCGACATGCGCGGCGGTCAGGGCAGCGAAGTTGGTGATCTTGATGCCGTTCATCCACTCCATAGTCAGCACCTGGTGTGTGGTGTGCTCCCACACGATGGCGGGCACGACGATGCCGGCATCCTCCGTGAAGATACGGGCAAATCGCTCGGCATTGCGCCCCTCACCCTCGTAGTCGAGCTCTTCATAGACGGTGCGGCTGAACTCGCGATAGAGTCCCTGGAGGTTCACCACCTCATTCGCGGCGGGGGCCAGCCAGGCGACGATGCGCAGCACGAAGCGCAAGGTGCGCAGGTCTGTGCGGACGATGACGGAGATATCGGGGCGCTGCACCTTGATGGCGACGTGGCGCCCGTCGCGCAGACGCGCCTCATGCACCTGGCCAAGTGAGGCCGCTCCGGCTGGATTCGGATCGAGGAAGCTGACCACCTCGCCGAGCGGGGTATGCCATTCGCGCTCCAGCTCGGCCTTGATGGCGGCGAAAGGCTCGGGCGGCACGGCATCGTGCAGGCTGGCGAGCTCGGCCAGCGCCTCCGCGGGGAGCAGGTCCGCGCGGGCGCCCAGGAACTGCCCCAGCTTGATGAGCAGGCCGCCGAGCGCCGTGGCTGTCTCGCGGAACTCACGCAAGATACGCACCAGCGCGTCAATATTTGGGCGCACGCCAGTCTCACCCCGGGCATGGGCACGCATCACGCGGCCACGCTCGCGATTGATGATATAGAGAGTGCGCAGTAAGAGCAGGCCCACTCGATAGGTGCGCCAGAGCCTATTACGCCTGGTCCACGCGCTGACTCGACTCGCCACGAGAGATGCTCCAGACTGAGTGTGCGATGAGCCCTAGAGGAGTGTAGCTGGTCGCACGGCTCGCATTCTAGAGCGAATGAGCCCGCCTCTTGGTCATGACTTGGGATGCGGATTTCCGTTTTCCGCCCGCTGAAAGGAATGCTCCTGCGAGGGCAAAAGGAAATGCTCTCCAGGAGGCACCCACCATGGCAACGACTCACACATCCACCTGGACCCCCGCCGACCTCCAGCGGCTCGACCGCCGGATGCAGCAGCGCTGGTTCGATCTGGCGATGGCCGAGCAGCGCGGGCAGCCGGCGCATGCCCTGGAGCGCATGTACAGCGCGTATATGGTCGCGCTCGAAGACTACATCACCTGCCAACGCGCCCTCGCTGGCAAGCCGCTGCGCTCTCGCCTGGCATCATAGGCGCCCTTCCTCTTTGCACCAGCCCAACGGGATGATGAGCCGCTTCCTGGGGGCGGCACAAGAGGCGTCAGATCACTGGCTGCTGGGCTATGAGCTCAGCTGAGATACGATGACGGCGGAGGCAGTCTGCGCTCATGCCGCGAGGATGCGCTCGATCACCTCGGCCACACCATCTTCTTCATTGCTGGCGGCGCGCAGGTGGGTCGCGGCGAGAGCCGACGGGTGCGCGTTGGCCATCGCATAGCCCCAGCCCGCCCAGGCCAGCATCGGCGCATCATTCGGCATGTCACCGAAGGCAGCGACTTCCTCGGCGCGCACCCCCAGCGCACCGCACACCTGCGCCAGGACGGCCCCTTTGCTCACCCCACGCGCGGTGACCTCGGCGGGACCGTAGCCCGAATGGCCCACGAAGCCGTCGTCGCCGAAGTGATCGGCCACCAGCGTTGTCAGGTCTTCGAGGGGATAGGTCGGATGCCTGACACTCACCTTGGTGACGGGATCCTCGCAGAGCGTCAGTGCGTCGGCATCCTGGCGGTCATCCGGCCACCTGGTGGGTCCGCGCAGTGCGGCATAGCCTGGCTCACAGGCATAGGTCAGGCCACGCTCGATGCCAAAGACGACCCCCGGCAACGCCTCGCGCAGCGAGAGGACGGCTCGCCTCGTGGCGCCGGCGGGCAGAGGATGTGTGCGCTCCACCTGCCGGCTGTCGAGGTTCCACACCACTGCGCCGTTCGAGCAGATCGCGGCGGCGCCGATGCCGGCCTGGCGGGCAAGCTGCTCAGTCGAGCGAGGCATGCGCGCCGTCGCGATGACCACGGTGATGCCTGCCTCACGGGCCTGGGCCAGCGCTGCTCGTGTGCGGTCCG
>DASWAC010000545.1:0-1814 GCA_036391335.1 Ktedonobacterales bacterium | reverse complement strand
CTGGACGCCGGGATGGCGAAGCGCAGTCAGCCCGCGACGGATTTCGATATCGCCGCGACGGTCAACATCGTGATGGGTGACGATGTGGACGGCTGCCGCAAGTGGGTCAAGCCGATGCTGGCGCTCTATATCGGCGGCATGGGCGCGCGTGGGAAGAACTTCTATTATGACCTCGCCTGTCGCTATGGCTACGAGGCCGCCGCCAATGAGATTCAGGATCTCTATCTCGCCGGCAAGAAGCTCGCCGCGAACGACGCCGTGCCAGATGCGCTGGTGGATGAAGTGGCGCTGTGCGGGCCACGTGAGCGCATCGCTGAGCTGCTGGAGCCCTGGAAGAAATCGCGCGTGACCACGCTGGTCTGCGGGACCATGCAGCCGGAGGTGCTGCGAACGATGGCCGAGCTCGTGCTCTAGCGCGGCAAGACAAAGCGACTCTGGCGGAGGTGTCACGTGTGCTTTCCCGCCAGCATCGCACCGTTGCCTGGATGGTGGATGGGGCCGTGCACCCCGGAAGGCGGGCCCTAGGCGGCCTTGGCCGCGAGCTTCCCAAACTGGTAGGATGCCAGCGAGACGAACGCGATAGTGACCACCGCCAGGCCAACCACGATCATATGCTCAACCGAGCCATTGCCGGCGTCTGGGTCGAGACCAATCGCTTCGATCCACTGTGCGTTGACCAGCGTGAGCAGGAAGAGTGCGCCTGTGAGGACGGCCAAACCCGACTCGATCCAGCGCAGATTCTTCATCATGAGACCTGTCCTCCCGTGCGTGTGTGGAGCTCGACCCCACAGAGCAAACATGAGATCGAGTCGCGTTGCTCGTCCCTGGCACAAGATACTTTGGACGATGCGGGCATGTCAACCGCTCTGTATGCTTTTGCGCTGGCCCCGGCGCGAGCCCAAGCCGTGCCGCGCCTGATGTCACCCGGCGCTTTGTCAGATTCACTCCGCTATGCAATACTCTTCTGGCCAGCTGCTCTCCGTACGCTATTGAGAGGTTTGCCAGGATGCCATCGTCGCATGACACGCGCAGCTCGGTCGCTTCCAGGCGTGCGCTGCCCGAGGGCTATAGCGCCCCGGCTGGCTGTGTCGTGGCGGCGGGCGACCATGTCTACCTCGCGGACGATCGTGGAGCCGTGGTCTCACTCACCCCAGACGGGCAAACGATCGAGACACGGTCCCTGCCAGAGCCTGCCAGCTCCATCAGCATCTCGCCAGACAAGACGCGTATCTATGTGCTCTCAATCACCCATCTCTTTGCCATCGACACCCGAAGCGGCAGGTTCAC
Organism: Ktedonobacterales bacterium; assembly: GCA_036391335.1. GTDB lineage: Bacteria > Chloroflexota > Ktedonobacteria > Ktedonobacterales > JADMIN01 > DASWAC01. The sequence continues at coordinate 527 of DASWAC010000545.1, read as the reverse complement.
CTCGTCGCCGCTCGCGGCCCCCAGCGGAGGCATCGCCGCGCTGGCAACCGGGCGCGTGGTAGTGGGAAACCGTCTGAGCAGCCGGCTCGATGTCTATTGCCCTGATGGATCCCTTTGCGGTCAGGTTGGGGGGAGCGGCGACTGGCCGGGGCAGGTCCAGGAAGTGGAAGGGATGGCGACTAATGCGGGCAGCCAGCAGCTCTATGTCGCGGACTCCGTGAATCGCGTGGTGAACCGCTTCACTGCCGATGGGCATCTCACCGCGCTCTATTGGAGTGTGGAAGATGAGGAGCAAGGCGAGGTAAAGCGCTGATGAGTGAGTCACAGCTCCCTGCCACCACCCCTCAGCCGTCAGCCGCCGATGCCGGAGCTGGCAACAACAGGCGCGACCCCGTGAGCCCGCCCATGCCCGAGCGGCAAGGACGCGGATGGCTGCGAGGGATCACCCGCACTGTCGTCGTGCTGGGAGTGATCTCCCTCTTTACCGACGTGTCCAGCGAGATGATCATGCCCCTCCGGCTGCTGCT
>DASWAC010000544.1:0-15142 GCA_036391335.1 Ktedonobacterales bacterium | reverse complement strand
CCAAGCATACCGCGTTCATTGTGGAGACAGCTTGGAAGGGCGTGAGCACCGGCGCGGAAGAGCGCAAGATGGGCATCAAGGGATCTTCGACGCGCTCGGTCTATTTCGACAATGTCGAGGTGCCGGTCGAGAATGTGCTGGGCGAGATCGGGAAGGGCTATAAGATCGCCTTCAACATCCTCAACATTGGCCGTCTCAAGCTGGGCGCAGGCACGACCGGTGGCGCGAAGGCCGCGCTGAACCTGGCTGCCGCCTATGCTGGCGAGCGGAAGGCTTTCGGGCGCGCCCTCAACGGCTTTGGCATGATCAAGAAGAAGCTGGCCACTATGGCCGCCGATGTCTATGCCTCGGAGGCGCTGACCTTCCGCACGATCGGCAACGTGGAGGATGCTCGCCTGGAGGCTGGCGAGAACCAGCAAGGGCAGCTCGCCGCCATCGAGGAATATGCCATCGAGTGCTCCATCGCGAAGGTCTATGGCTCTGAGGCGCTGGGTCGCTGCGTGGATGAGGGTGTGCAGATCTTCGGCGGCTATGGCTTCATGGAAGAGTATCCCATCACCCATGCGTATCGCGATGCGCGCATCAACCGCATCTTCGAGGGCACGAATGAGGTGAACCGGCTGGTGACTTCGGGCACCCTCTTCCGCAGGGCTATGGCTGGCAAGGTGGATGTCTATTCCAGCTTTCCTGCCATCGAGGAGCAGGTCTCCTCTGGGAAGGCGCCAGAGTTCGCTAGCGCCGAGACACCCGCTGCGCTCAAGGAGTGCGTCAACCTCGTCGAGCGTGGGAAGCGCGCCGCGATCTACACGGTGATGAAGGGCGCGATGAAGTTCATGAGCACGATGGAGGAGGAGCAGGAGTTCCTGGACTACGCCGCGAACCAGCTCATCGCCGTCTATGCCATGGATAGCGCTGTCGCTCGGGCGCTGGAGGCCCACAAGGTCGGCGCCGCCGATGCGCACACGCATGATCTGCTCGCACAGATGGCGGTGCTGCGGCTGCTCCCGGCGCTGCATGAGGGCATCGAGGGCGCCATCACGATGGCCGCCGAAGGTGATGAGCGCCATGAGGAGCTCGCGAAGGTGCGCGCCTACATCGGTGACCCACAGGCCGACATCGTGCCGGTGCAGCGCGAGCTTGCGGGCATCATCGCCGAGCGCAACGCCTATCCGATCAAGTAGACGGGAGTAGGGGACATTCAGGCTGGCGGCTCGGGTCGCCAGCCTGCTCGCGCATCGCGCGAGATCTCGTCTGGCATGTGTGAGCTGGCGCGACAGGTCGCCCGGAAAGGTGGCGCGATGACTATCGAGGAGCTGCAGCGCACGGTCTGGGACATGGTCCCGTTCAACAAGCTGCTGGGCTTGCATGTGGTCGGCCTGAGCCAGGGTGAGGTCACCCTTGCCCTGCCGTGGCGGCCAGAGATCAGCAATCATGTCGGCACCACCCACGCTGCCGCGCTCTTTGGCCTGGGCGAAGCGACGGCGGGCGCCGCGCTGCTGGTCGGGCTGGATGACGTGCTCGGCGCGGGCTGGGTTCCCTTGGCGCGCGAGGGCCGCATCAGCTATCGCAAGCCGGTGCCGGGCGAGGCGCGTGCCACCTCGCGAATCACCGAGGCGGAGGTGGCGCGGGTGCGTGTGGAGTCGCGCGTGGCGGGAGCGGAAAAGGTGCGGCTGACGGTGCCGGTGGTCATCGCGACCATTGAGGGCGTCGAGGCCTGCACGTTCGAGGTAGATTTCGTATTGGTCCCCCAGGGTCCGCGCGCCTGAGTCGCGCCATGCCCGAGGAATAGCCCCGCACCGGAGCGTGCGGAAGGAGCGATGGTATGCCAGCGGCAGTGGTCGTGAGCGCGGTGCGCACCCCGATTGGGCGCGCGGGCAAGGGCGTATTGAAGGCAGTTCGTGGCGACGATCTTGCCGCCGTCGCGGTGCGCGAGGCGGTGGGACGCGTGCCCAACCTTGACCTGAACCTGATCGAAGATGTCATCATCGGCTGCGCCTTCCCTGAGGGCGAGCAGGGAATGAACCTGGGGCGCATCGTGACGGCGCTGGCGGGACTGCCGGTCACCGCGGGCGGCACCACCATAAACCGCTTTTGCGCCAGCAGCCTGACGGCCTTCAACTATGGGGCACAGGGCATCATGACAGGGCAGGGTGACGAGTATGTCATCGGCGGCGTCGAGAGCATGTCGCGGGTGCCTATGGGTGGCTTCAACCCCAGCTTCAACCCGAAGCTGATCAACAATCCTGAGGGGATCGAGCTCTGCGGCCTTCCCGGCAAGATGACTCAGGAGTGGGGCCAGAGCTACATCCCGATGGGCCTCACGGCCGAGAACCTTGCCAAGCAGTACAACATCAGCCGCGAGGACCAGGACAAGTTCGCCTTGCGCAGCCATCAGCGCGCCATCGCAGCGATCGATGGTGGCATCTTCAAGCGCGAGATCGTTCCGGTGACGCTGCCCGACGGCACGGTGATGGATACCGATGAGGGTCCCCGGCGCGACACGTCACTGGAGAAGCTCGCCAGCCTGGAGCCCGCCTTCCTCGCGGGCGGCACGGTCACCGCGGGCAACAGCAGCCCACTCAATGATGGCGCCTCCGCCGCGGTGCTGATGTCGGCTGAGAAGGCGAAGGAGCTGGGCGTGAAGCCGCTGGCGCGGGTGCTCTCGATGGCGGTTGTGGGTGTGGCGCCCGAGATCATGGGCATCGGTCCGGTGGAAGCGGTGCACAAGGCGCTCAAGCGCGCTAACCTGCAGCTGAGTGACCTCGACATCATCGAGCTCAACGAGGCCTTCGCCGCGCAGTCGCTGGCGGTGATTCGCACGCTGGGCATCAATGAAGAGAAGCTCAACCCCCATGGCGGCGCCATCGCGCTGGGGCATCCGCTGGGCAACTCAGGCGCTCGCCTCATCGCGACGCTGATCAATGACCTCGAAATCCTCGACAAGCGTCTGGGCATGGCCACGCTGTGCGTCGGCGGCGGCCAGGGTGTCGCGACGATCATCGAGCGCCTCTAGGAGCAACTCTCATGCCATTGGAGATCAAGCGCGCCGCCGTGCTGGGCGCGGGCATCATGGGGGCCGGCATCGCCGCGCATCTGGCGAATGCTGGCATTCCCACGCTGATGCTCGATATCGTGCCAGACGACGCGAAAGACAGCAAGGACTCCGTCGCCCGGAACCGCATCGCGCAGAGCGGCCTCGATAAGGCGCTCAAAGCGAAGCCGCTGCCAGCCTTCTATGCCGCGCGCAACGCCAGGCTCGTCACCGTGGGCAACACCGTAGATGACTGGGCCAAGCTCGGTGAGGTGGACCTCATCGTGGAGGCCGTGCTCGAGCAGCTGGATGTGAAGCAGGATGTCTACGCCCGCCTCGAAGCCGTGCGCAAGCCCGGCACGATCGTCACGTCGAACACCTCCGGCCTGCCTGCCCACATGCTGATGGAAGGCCGCAGCGACGACATGGCCCGGCACTTCTTGATCACGCACTTCTTCAATCCGGTGCGCTTCATGAAGCTGCTGGAGCTGGCCGCCGGCCCGAAGACAGACCCTGCCCTGATGACCGCGATGAATGAGTTCGGCGTCAAGCGGTTGGGCAAGGGCGTGGTCATCTGCAAAGATTCGCCAAACTTCATCGGGAACCGCATCGGCGCATATGGCTTCATGGCGACCGTGAAGCGCATGCAGGAGGAAGGCTATCGCATCGAAGAGGTGGATGCCATCCTCGGCCCGGCGATGGGGCGCCCTAAGTCGGCGGTCTTTCGCACGGGTGATGTCGCGGGGCTCGATACGTTCTTGCATGTGGCCGATAACCTCTACGAGAATCTGCCCCACGACCCGCAGCGCGAGATGTTCAAGATGCCGGACTTCGTGCGCGAGATGGTGAAGCGCGGCTGGGTGGGCGACAAGACACGGCAGGGCTTCTACAAGAAGATGCCAGGTGGCGGCAAGCGCGATATCCTCGTGCTCGACCCCGCCACCATGGACTACCGCCCGCAAGAGCCCGTCAGCTTCAGCTCGGTCGAGAGCGCGAAGAATAATCCCGATGTCAACGAGCGGGTGCGCGCGATGATCAACGCCCCCGATCGCGGTGGCAAGCTGGCGTGGGAGCTCACGGCGGATACGCTGCTCTACACGGCCAGTGTGGCCGAAGAGATCGCCTATGACCTTCCCAGTGTGGATGAGGCGATGCGCTGGGGCTATGCCTGGGACAAGGGCCCTTTCGAGACGTGGGATGCCTTGGGCGTGGAGGCGACGGCCAAGCGCATGGAGGCTGAGGGTCGCACGCTGCCCCCACTGGTGAAGCAAGTGCTCGGCAATGGCCAGGGAACCTTCTATAGCCAGACACCGGTACGCTCCTATTGGGATTTCACGGCCGCGAAGTATGCGCCTCAGAAAGACGACGGCATCATCACGGCGGCCAGCCTGCACCGAGGGAGTAAGGTCGTCAAGGCGGGGCGCAGCGCCTCACTGCTCGACATGGGCGATGGCGTGCTGCTCATCGAGTTCCACGCGAAGATGAACTCCATTGACGATGATCTGACCAATACCGTCCGTGCCGGCCTGGAAGAGGCGAAGACGCATTGGCGGGCCATCGTGATAGGCAACGACGCGGCGAACTTCTCGGTGGGCGCAAACCTGGCGCAGGTGCTCATGGGCGCCAAGATGCGACAATTCGCGATCATCGAGAAGGCCAGCAACGCGTTGCAGCAGACCATGCTGGCGATGAAGTATAGCGAGATTCCTCTCGTGGTGGCGCCGGCCGGCCAGACGCTGGGCGGCGGAGCCGAGTTCGTCATGCACGGCCAGAAGGTTCGCGCGGCGGCTGAGACGTATATCGGGCTGGTCGAGGTAGGCGCAGGCGTGATTCCCGCGGGCGGTGGCTGCAAAGAGCTGCTGGTGCGCGGCGCGGAGCTGGCTCGCGCGCACGGGCCGTTCCCGGCGGTGCAGCACGCCTTCCAGACCATCGCTGTGGCCACGGTGGCTACTAGCGCATACGACGCCATGACGTACGGCTTCATCCGCAAGGGTGACGGCATCAGCTGGGATCGGGAGCACCTGCTGGCCGACGCCAAGGCTGACGCCATCGCCATGGCCGAGGCCAAGGCTGCCGGCACGTGGGCGCCTCCGAAGCCGCCGACCTTCCACCTGCCGGGACCCGGCGGTCGCGGTGTGCTGGAGCAGGTGGTGGATAACTTGCGTTTGCAGGGTAAGGCCTCGGAGCACGACGCCGTCGTCAGCGGCAAGCTGGCCTATGTGCTCACCGGCGGGAGCTGCTCCCCAACGGACGAGCTGAGTGAGCAGTACATCCTCGATCTGGAGCGCGAGGCCTTCGTGAGCCTGTGTGGCATGCCCAAGACGCAGGATCGCATGGAGGCGTTGCTCAAGACAGGCAAGCCGCTACGCAACTAAGCGCCGCGACGCGTGCGAATTGGGCCTCTGCCGGCGATACCCGCTGGTGGGGGCCCTGTTTGCTGCTGGCGACCATACAGGCTACACGCTCGATTGAGGCCGTGTGCGACTCATCTGGCTATGGCGTGGTCGCTGGCACTCACGACGGCAACCAGGTCGTTCCAGTGCTGTGCTGGGGCATCGGAGCGCATGATGTCGAAGAAGCTGTACCAGAGGACGAGACGTGGACGTGAGTTGCTCAAGGTAAGACTGAGCATCGTTCCCATCTGCGCTCTCGTCGGGAATGACGTGCAGGATGGCCACGGAGAGCACACCGCGCGCGAATTCGGGTCGGAATATTCTTTGAAGCTGAACGACTGGAGCACAATAGCCGGCTGCACTTTGTGCCGATCGGCGGAGGATTGGATGCCCTTTGCGATTGCCGCGGTGGATTCGACTGAATAGCCCGCTCGTCCGACCGGATAGTGGTCGTCTCCGATCACCTCCGCCGTATCGAAGAATGGGCTCTTGTCCTGCCACACGGGATTATTGGACTGCGCATCGGCGACATAGAGCCGGGGGTGCGTCGGATCGAGCTGGTGGAACATTTCGGCATACTTCATCACGACCGCATGATCGCTCGACTGCACTTCGTCGCCAACGTAATATCCCCATGTCGCCGGCAAATTTCGCACCAGACCAACGATGTAGGCGATGAAGCTCGCGTTGTCCGAGCAGGCGCAGGTCGCGGCCAATGCGGAGAACTGCGGTCGAATATCCGTCGCATCATAGTACCAGAGATAATGGAGCGACCAAATAACTTGAAGGCCGTCCCTCTGGGCTTGATCAGCGTATGCCAGGACATCCGCGGCACTGCCAAGGAGGGAATCGTAATTGAGCACGACGTCGAATCCGCCGCGCCCCATCTGAGTGAGTCGTGGCAAGCACAGTGCGCGGTCACTAATACGACATTCTTCGTAGAGGCCCTGGAGAGACGATCTCGCGGGCTTGTGAGTAAGCGAGGAAGAGAATGCGGCCTGGAGCAGTGGACGCTGCCAGGCGAGGATGTCTTTGGTGTGGCTGAACAAGAGGGTAACGAGCAACAGCATCACGACAGCCACTGACCCGCGAACGGCACGCTGCTTTCTCCGCACCGTGCTCACGCCCCCGACAGGACGGCCCACTGATAGCCCATCAGAAGTTGATTGGATGGGGCGCGCCGTGGGAAGGGAGCCTGTCTCCCACCGGTCGATGGCAGCCGCATCCCATTCAGCGGGCAGGTGTTCCCAATTGCGCGGCAACTTCACCGACCCAAGCGACTTGAGCGACTGCGCATTCACGGGATGGCGGGGTTCGACTGCGGGATGCTCGGTGGTTGCGAATACATCGGCCTTGGGACGTGGCGCCCTGCGCGACGGCGGCTTGCGCGCTGGTGTGGCTGCCTGGGTGACACCTGTCTCGAAGGCATCATGCGCAGCTGACGTCGTGTGATCTAGCAAGAACGAGCTATCAATGGGTGTTCTGTCCCCGCCCCCTTTTCGCCCCCTTGGCCCATCTTTGGCACGTCTTGCGCCCATGAGGTGATCATTTTCCCTGCCGATGGGCCTCCTCGCTTTCTCACTCTCATGGCGGCGCGTCCGCAGGATACCCCATCGTTAGCAAATCGGCAACAGGTGAGGCCAAGTGGCCTAGGCCAGCTCTGCCTATTCATGGACATGCTCCGGCGCTTCCCGCTCGCCGCAGGCGAAGCCCCACGAGACCCTCACCCCACCCCCTCTCCCCAAGGGAGAGGGGCCAGAGAGCGCGCTGACGCTGTTCCCCCTCTAAGGGGGCGGGGGTGAGGGTGGCACGGTTCCTACCAGAGGTCTTGTGTGCTCTTCTTAGCGCCTCAAAGCCTTTTATTGCCCCTCCCGGCACTGAGGTGCCGAGGCACAGTGAGGAAGGCCCGAAGGTGCTCCGAATACTCATCGGCTCCGGGCTCCCCCTCTCCTGTGGGAGAGGGGCAAGGGGTGAGGGCAACCAGACGTAGGCCAGATGTGTGAGCTCTTATTAGCAGTGTGCGCATGACCGTCGGAGAGGGTGATCAACCTCGACTCGTGAGCGGGGTTATTCGTGGCCAGCGCAGGCAGGAAGCGTAGTACTTGTGTCTTGAAGGCATATCCCAGATTGGCCAGCCAGGGTACCATGGTAGTTGTGGCTGAGACCGCCCATGCGGGATGGTATGCCGTTCGAGGGAACTTTGACTTGCGGGTTATCATAATGTACTGGGGATAGTGGGGAGATGGCAGTGAAGTTCATGGGAGAGAGTGAGCTATGACGGCTGCGACTTTGAGAAGCGTCATATTGAAGCAATGGTATTTGATCGCTCTTGGCATAGTGTTCGGCATCGCCGGCGCAGCGCTTGGGAGCTTCTTCCTCCTTACCCCCATGTATACCTCGACGGCGACACTTCGGGTCGTGAATGGACCTGATCCGGCCATCACAACCAGCGCTGTTTCCGCCGATCGCGTTATCCAGACGCAAATTCAGCTTGCGAGCACTGAGCCCGTGCTCACTCAGGTGGCGGCTCAATTCCCTGGCTTGACCCCAGAGGCGCTCAGACGCGAGATCACGGTCACTGCCGAGAGCAATACGAACCTGTTCCAAGTCGCCGTGCGTGATGCAAGCCCGGCGCGCGCGGCAGACATCGCGAATGCGATTGCCACCGAGATGATTGCCGACCAGCAGCAGGTTTCGGCGGCGTACTCTCAGGTTGGTCAAGACTCGGTACAGCTCCTCATCACCCAAACGCAGAACCAGATCGATAGCGACACGGCCAAGCTGAACGGGCTGGCGCCCACCTCGGCAAATGCCGCCACGAGTCGTGAGCTGCGCGCTCATATTGACGCGCTGCAAGCGCACCTTCTGCGCCTGGAGGCCACCCTCTCGCAAATATTGGCGTCCAACGCTGATGCTTTGATCCAATTGCGCGTCTCGGAGGCAGCTCAACCGAGCAGCAAGCCGTCCCAGCCAGTGCTCCCTCTCAACATCGCCGTGGGTGCGGGCGTCGGCTTGGTGTTGGGGCTGCTGATCGCCATCATGCTTGAGATGCTCGATCAACGAGTGCCCACGTCGAGCGCACTCGCCAAGCTCACCAGCTGGCCAGTCTTGGCCGGGGTGGCCTCCACAGCGTCGCCTTCAGGCGTGGCCGGCCTTCAGCAGGATGCTGAGAACAATCGTAGCGCCTACCGCACCTTGAGCACGAATCTTGAGTTTCTCGGCGTCGAGCGCCAAATTCGCAGCGTTGCCGTGGCTAGCGCGACTCAAAACGACGACTCCGGCCCGATCGCGGCGCAATTGGCGCTGGCTTTGGCGCGAGGCGGCAAGCGTGTCATCCTCGTGGATGCGAATTGGGCTCAACCCTCGCAGGCGCAGCGCTTTGGCGTGACGGCAACTCGCGGACTGAGCGACGCTGTGCTGGCGTTCAAGTCTCCTGGCACGATGGGCTCCGCAGTCGAGCACTATATCTTCCCGAGCACCGTGGTTGACGCGCCCTCACTGCGCATCATGCCAACAGGATCTCCCCCACCCAATGCATCGCACATCTTGCGATCACAGGCCATGAAATCGCTGGCGCAGGGGCTGGTCGCATTCGGCGCTGACCTCATCGTCTTCGATGCTCCGGCCATTCTTGGCTCATCGGATCCTCGCGGACTCTGGGGGGTCAGTGATGGGGTGCTCGTGGTGGCCGACTTGCGGCAACGTGAGCGAAGCAAGCTGCTGCGAGCCAAGGCACGTCTCGCGGATGCTAGCGCGACCGTGCTGGGCTCCATCGCGATCGGTGCGCCGCGCGATCATTCGAGGCTCTCGCTCGGCGCCGTCTCACACGACGAGTCGCAAGCCCGTGAGAACCATCGCATCGACCCGTGGACCTACGAGCGAGAAGTAGAGCGTGCCAAGGCCATCTCGCCAGAATCCTAGGCATGCCGGCACGTCAGGAATAGGCTGCTGGCTATCGTCAAGGAAAGCGTTGCCAAGCGCTAGGGGTCAAGGGGACCAGCAGATGAGATATGAGGAGAACCCTGCATGGCAACACGCACAGTAACACCGGTCCAGACGGGTCAAGCCGCGGCAAATGCTGGTGAGGCTGTGCCAGCCGCACGTGATCGGCGCCCTGCCCTGCTGGCGATTATCATCACGCTCGTCGTCGCGGTGATTGCGGGCGCCGCCTTCAGTGGTGTGAGCCTGCTTTTCGTCTCCATCTTCTTCATGGTGCTCATTACGGCGGCGCTCTTGGCGCTGCGGGCTGATACACTCGTGGCGGCGTGGATCACAGGCGTAGCCTTGCTCTTCGATTGGTATCAAGTGTTCCCGTTGCCCATCAATTTTCCTATTGTGGCCACCTGTATTGCCGTGGTGTTTCTCCTCGTGGCTTTCTTTGCCCAATCGCGCGAGCGCCCATGGACCCCAGTGCCTGGTCTCTGGTTGTGGATGCTTTTCCTCCTCGTCTCAATCTTCCCCGTGCTCCGTGGCATCGCAGTACTGGGCGACATTCGCTATTATGTGACCGTCTTTGTGAACTCGGCCCTTCTCTACGTGGTTGGCATTCAGGTGGGCCGTGATATCACCAGCGTGCGCCGCCTGCTCAGTGCGCTCTCATTTTTCGCTGCCTTCATTGGAGGGCACAGTCTCTTACAGGCAAAGTTTGGCATCACGCTGTTTGAGTCGCCCAAATGGCATGATTACCTGGTGTCTATCTCGAACTACCTGGTTCCAGGAACACTCCTCGTTCGTGCTGGATCTTTCCTCATCAATCCAGACTCCGATGGCACCTTTTTGGCCATGATGATCTTTCTGCCCATCGGCCTCTTCTTCTACTCCACCACCTGGCGAGCGCGGCTCCTCTATGCGGTGGAAATCGGCATGGTTATGATGGGGCTGATATACACCTATAGCGTGGGTGCACTCGCTGCTGGCGCCGGTGGCGCGGTCGTATTCGGGGTGCTGGTGGGCTATCGACTCTTTGCGAAGCAGAGCCGCCCGCGGCAGCTTCTTACTGCCATGGCGAGCGCCGTGGCGCTTGGTGGCGTGCTATTCGTGCTCCGGTCACAGGTGAGCTCGCTCGCCACACATGCGACGGCTCCGCGCGAGCTCTTGCTGCGCACGGGGGCGTGGGAGACGGGGCTGCTGGTGATCAAGGCCCATCCGCTCACAGGGGTGGGTCTCAGCCTCGATACCTATTTCGAGCGCGCTGAACCCTATCGCGTTGCCTTGCAAGACACCCGGCTCACCCAGCCCCATAACTCGTTCCTAGAGATTGCGGCGCTGGGCGGGCTACCCATCCTGTTGCTATTCATCGCGATTCTTGGGCGCGCATTGCGGCTCGCCATCGCCAATTTCAGGCAGGCGAGTGTGCATCAGCAGACACTCATTGGCGGGGCTTTCGCTTGTGTTGCCACGCTCACGTTCAATAGCCTCGCTGTCAATGCCTGGACCCTCGCGCCGCTCGCGGTCATTGGCTGGCTGGTGCTTGGCGCAATCTCCTCGCCTGGCTTAGCGCGCAGTCTCGGTCATGCTGATGCGGAGAACACGTAGGCTACTCATCACCATCACGCGCCATCTCAAGCATGGCACGCACGACAGACAGCTATCCACCCACGGGGTGAGAGGAGATAGGATTGCGTCAACTACTTTCGCGGGGTTGTCTCCTCGGAGACTCGCTGCCTCAGCAAGAGGAGCGTGATTGCTCACGCATGCCCGCCGTCGGGAGGCAGCTCGACCATGAGCCTATGGCTGCCTTTACAATCACTCCGTCAGTGGCACTCGCTATCTCCCCAGCCTGGCAGTCTGTGTCGCCTACTTTCACCCGGGTCGAGCCCGTCATGCGTGGGAGCGCCACGGAGATGCGCACGAAAGGAGATGGCCATTCCCCCCCATGTCTGAAGACTGGGGTCTCCTGGCCGACCATTGATGAACGCTGATGTGGAGAAGTCGCGGGGCAGCCAGGGAAAGCAACGGCCATATGCGCTAGAGCCGCTGACATCGTTCCCTGCTGACATGACGCTCTATCCTTTCGACTTCGCGCCACTGCTGCTCTCAGCGAGTGAATCGCTTGACGAGGCCAGCGTCCCGCTCGAACGCCCATCCGGCGCCGGACCAGGCGTTGACGATCCGACCAAGAGTGCTCAGCTTGCTCTCGCGCATTGGAATGCCTTTCACAAGACTGGATCGGCAGATCACCGCGAGGGATTCCTGGCGCAGGCGCGCTGGCTGGCCAGCCATGAGGTGTCGCTCGCAGATGGCGTTGGTGGCTGGCCCATGCCGTTTCCTCATGAGGCATACTACGCACCAGCCGGCTATCTTTCGGCACTGACACAGGGCATCGGCCTCTCGGTGCTCGCGCATGCCCATGAGCTGACTCACGAGGATGACTTCTTGCGGGCTGCGCAGCGGATAGCGCGCACGTTTGCCCTCGACGCGCTCGATGGCGGGGTCGCCACTCCTATAGGGGATGATGGCGTCTGCTTCGAAGAGATCGCGGTGTATCCAGCGGGCCATCAGCTCGCGGGCTTTATCTTCGGGCTTCTCGGTCTCTACGACTATGTTGCCCTGACCAATGACGAACAGGCTGGCGCGCTCATCCGGCGAGGCTTGACCACCCTCGACGGGTTGCTCAGCGAGTATGATACCGGCTTCTGGACACGCCGCGACCTCCTCTCCCCACACCTTGCCTCACCGGCTAACCATGCGCTGCAGGTAACCCTACTCCAGGCGCTTGCTCGCCGTCCGGGCAACGAGCGCTTCGCGGCGACCGCGTCCCGGTGGTCAGGCTATCAGCGCAGTGTGCGCTCGCAGGCTCGCTGCTTCTTCAGCAGGGCCTCGCGCGAGGAGCATCACCAGGTGGCCCCTTCGACCTCGGAACGTCGCGGGAAGTATCTCGTCTCCATTCCCATCACTGCCTTCCCTGTGGTTGGTGGCATGCGCAGTGTGCTCACTGGGGTAGAGACCGCCATGCGCGATCACTGGGATCTGGAGTACCTCACACAGCATGTTGGTCCAGATGCGGATGGCCTGACGATTCACCCCTTCGGGAACCGCTTTGCCTCGCCCTGGCAGTATCCCAATGTCAAGCTCTACGAGCGCGCTGGGCGGCGCACGCTCACCGCACTCCTGCGGCACGGCGCTCGCTATCGGGTCATAGTACCCCAGGATGGCGTCTTTACCAGCGCGTTTTGTGTCCTCGTTGGCAAGGCCATGGGAATCCGTGTCGTCTGCATGGATCACGGCACGGTCACCCTGCCCTTTGGCTCGCTCTTCCGTGAGGAGCGCATGAAGGAGCTGGCACACGCTTCGCTGCCACTGCGCGTGCTCTCTCGTCTGCGCTACGCGCTCTATTGGCCCACCCTCCGGAGCATGGCGCGCATCACCGCGCGGTATGCCGACTTCTTTCTCATCTCGGGTGATGATGTCGAGCAGACCTTCCTGCGGCTTGGCGTTTCCCCGACTCGCATCCTGCGCTATCCCTACATGATTGACGCGGACCGCTACCATCCCCTCGAGCCAGCGGAAAGGAAGGCGCAGCGTGCTCGTCTTGGGATCGCGGATGATGATATTGTCGTCACGCTAGCTAGCCGCCTCGCGCCGGAGAAAGGGCTGCATATCGCTATCCCAGGCATTCGCGAGGCACTCTCATCGCTTTCCCCGCAGGCGCGTGCCCACACGCACATTCTCATCGCTGGCGACGGCCCCTCGCGCGCTGAGGTGGAGGCCGATATTCGCGCTAACGGGCTGGAAGACACATGCCGCCTGCTTGGCGCGCTTGGGCCAAATGATATAGCATCATTGCTTGGGATGAGCGATATTTTCCTGTATACTAGCACTCGCGGGGCCGGGCGCCCTATGGCCGTCTTGGAGTCCATGGCGGCCGGCTGCGCGGTCATCGCCGCGCGGCAACCTGACTCGCTGAGTGCGGTGCTCGCCGAGGGTCGTGGTCTTGCGATCCCGACGCAGGATAGCGCCGCCGTCGCGACGGCACTGAAGCAGCTCATCGGTGATAGCGCGACCCGCCAGCGGATGGGCCACCTCGCGCGAGAACATATCCAAACACATTATAGCTCGGATGCATTGAGACGGTGCTTGCTTCGCGCCACATTCTGGGCGCCATCGACCGCGCCGCGCGAGACTGCTCGCCAGCCCCACGAGGAACGGTAGCAGCACCGGCACGCGCCCCTGGCGCAGGTTGAACTAGGAAGAGAATTTCGCATGACATCAATAGAGCCATCCGAGCAGGAAAATTCGCCTGATGGCAGCAGCGGGAAGACGCCGGCCGTGGCGCCGCCGCGGGGCAAGCCACTCTCGCCAGAGCACACTGACATTTCCCGCTTGAGCAGTGATCTTCTTTCTTCAGGGCAGCTCGACATGAGCCAGTGGGTGACGCTGCCTCATATGCAGGCGGTTCGTCCAGGCAAGGGCTCATCGCTGCCCTCGCATCCTGGCGATGCCACCGATGATGACCCTCTCGAAGCCTCAGCGACATGGATCCTGCCAATCATCACGGGGCAGCACCCCGCGGCTCCGAGCAGCGGCAGACTGCAGGCGATCATCAGCGACACCTCGGCTCGGTTGCAGGCGGTCGTTCCCGGCGCGGAAGGCTATATCGCGCTGCTGCGCAACCTGGCAAAAAGCTCTGGCATCTACGCGCTGGCTGCGCTGGCAAGCCCGCTAATCTCGTTAGTGTTGGCGCCGTTTCTCACTCGCCACCTCTCACCAGCTGATTACGGCCTGCTCGCGATCATGAATACGCTGATCGGATTGACCGCGGGAGTCACTCAGCTTGGCCTCTCCTCCGCCTTCTTTCGCGCTTATAGCTATGATTACTCCTCTCGTGAGGACAGAAACAGCGTCCTCACCACCGTGGCGATGATCCTGGCTCTCATCACGATTCCCGTCGCGATCATCGTCAGCATTTATGCGCCGACCATAGGCGCTCTTCTCTTCGGACGATCATCCGCCGGCAGCTATATTGCGCTCGCGGCCGGCGTGGTGCTGCTGCAGAACATGACCGTCCCTGGCTTCGCATGGCTGCGCGCGGAAAATCGCCCTCTCTTCTTTTCGCTGCTCGCCATAGGTAACCTGATCATCGCACTGACAGCCAATATTGTCTTCATCGGCGTCTTCAAGCTCGGGATCACCGGCTCGCTGCTGGCTACTGGCAGTGGATACGCCTTCATCGTGCTGCTGACGATCCCTTTGATCCTGCTACGCGCGGGCTTGCGTGTGCGTCTCGATGTCGCCTGGAATGTCTT
This sequence comes from Ktedonobacterales bacterium, assembly GCA_036391335.1. Classification (GTDB taxonomy): domain Bacteria; phylum Chloroflexota; class Ktedonobacteria; order Ktedonobacterales; family JADMIN01; genus DASWAC01. The sequence continues at coordinate 473 of DASWAC010000544.1, read as the reverse complement.
GTCATTCGGCACGCCGATGGTGATGAATTTCATCTCCTTTTGGGTGCTGCAGCTCTCAGATCGCTACCTGTTGAGCAAATTCGGCTCCCTGGAGCAGACCGCTACCTATACCGTCGCGTATAGCCTTGGGTCAGTGCTATCCACTGCTGTCATCTCTCCATTTTCGCTGGCCTGGCCCCAGACGATGTTTACTGTCGCCAAGCGGCGAGATGCGGCCAAGATTTTCCGGCTGATCTTCCGTTGGTTCAGCCTCTTCCTCCTCCTCGCCGCTTTTGCCTTTTCGCTCGCGGGGAAGCTATTGCTCATCTGGTTCTTTCCACCAGGCTATCGCAGCGTGGCAGCGATAACCCCGCTGATTGCCGCATCAATCGTCTTCTTCGGTGTCTACAACGTGGTGATGGTAGGGGCAGGCGTGCGCCGGAAGCCATGGATGGGCGGAGTATTCGCGACCATCGCCGCCGTCGCGAACCTCG
>DASWAC010000543.1:0-1688 GCA_036391335.1 Ktedonobacterales bacterium | reverse complement strand
CGGCGCGCCATCAGACTGCTGAGACACAATCTGCGCGCTCACCTGCATGTCGCCTGAGGCAGGCTGTGAGATGAGTCTGAATTGATCACCGGTGCCGTGCAATCCCTGAGCTCCCGCCGCGGTCACTGTCCACGTGCCGCCAGCATAGGACTCGGTGCCGGCGGCGGGATTCCCAATGTCCTCGCAGGTCCAGCTCGTGGGGCACTGTGGGTCAGGTGGAGGTAGCGTGATCGTGCCGGGCAGGGTGAGGCTATACACCTTGCTATCCAGCGCGCCGAAGTAGATCTTCCCGTTCCACACCGAGGGCGCGCTATAGATCCCGCCGCCGGCTTGATAGGTATAGAGGCGCTTGCCAGTGCTCGCGTCGAGCACTTCGAGGATGTTGCCAGCGCCGTCAATGACGAGTCCATTGTCATAGGCCAGGGCAGGGACGACCGGCTGAGTGTCGCCATGCTCCCATATGATGTTGCCGGTCGCGGGGTCGAGCGCCCGCACCGAGCCCTGATAGCCGGCGCCGCCAATGATCGTGTTGCCACCAGCGGCATAGAGCACGCCCTTCGCGAATGCCATGGATGAGACACTGCCGTCACCGCACGTGGGGCATTCGCCGCCGATGGCGATGCGAGTCCGCCATACGGGGCCAGCCGACACGTTCGCTCGATCGAAGGCGTAGACGTAGCCATTCTTGTTGGTGGCCGCCACGAGCGCGCGCCCTGCCGCAGTGGTGAACAAGATGGGTGAGTTGCCAAAGTCGGCGTCGTTCAGGGCGTCCGCAGGCGGAATCTGCCAGGATCCATTGATAGCGAGGGTGGTGGCGTTGAGCGAGACTAACCCTTGCGGCATCGTCTGCGACGGCAAGTTCTGGGTGCCGGTGGTGACATAGACCGTGTTCGTGGCCGTGTCGAGCGCGGGTGAGGTCCAAACGCCACCGCCGACCTGGCCGTCGGGCACGAATTTGGCCGTGGCGACGACAGCGTGTGAGGTCAGATCGACACGCAGCAGCTCGCCCTGCACCAGGGGATTGTCGCAGTTGCTGGCGATGCCGATGTAGGCCGAGCCGTTCGCGATGAGTGGGCTCGACCAGTTATAGTGGCCGCCCGCGATGCTATTGTCGCCCGTGGGGACACTCCACAGCACGGTGCCGGTGCCCGCGTCGAGCGCATACCAGTTGGAATCACCGCCGCCCACATACACAACATTGTTGAGCACGGTGGCGGCAGAGGTGATTCCAATCAGCGTTGGGTTGCAATTGGGGGTCGTGGTTTGGCCGAGAAAAGTCTTCCACTTGATCGTGCCGGCCTTCGCGTCGATGGCATACTCATAGCCGTCCCACGAGCCCACATAGACGATGCCGCCAGCGAGGGTGGGTGATGCGGCAAGTGGCCCACCCGTCAGATAGGTCCAGCGGAGCTTGAGGGTCGCCGCATTGGCCGTGCTCAGGATGGTCTCACCGCTGGCGGCGGTTCGCTGAGGATCGTGAAGGAATGTAGGCCAGTCCTCATTGGCGGCGGCGAACGCCGGTGGCGCGAAGGTAACCGTCCCAACGCTGAGCAAGAGCGTGAGAAGCGCGGTAAGGGCTATGCGTCGCGCGGGTGACTGCCGACGAGCGCTGGTCAACTGCGTCAGGAAGTCAACAGCATGGCTCATGGGGGATATCCTGGTGTGCATACGGGGAGCCCTTTCGCTGC
>DASWAC010000542.1:0-5689 GCA_036391335.1 Ktedonobacterales bacterium | reverse complement strand
GCTCTCACGGGCGACCCACAAGCTGATCAGCCGGCTGGCTCCTCACGCGCGCCAGCTGCTCATCCTGGGGGTGGCGATGAGCCTGGGGCAGGCGGCTACGCTCATCCAGCGTCCCCTGGCCTCCATCACCCCCGACACCGCTGACTACACCTTCGCCATGCACCTGATCCATCTCAACCCCCTCACCGGCCTCGTCCAGCCCTTCCGCACCCCCGGCTACCCCCTCTTCCTCGCCCTCGTCTTCCACCTCGCCGGCGGCGTCAACGACACGTTCCTCGCCGGCTGCGATCGCCTCGGCGCCATCCCCGCCTGCGCCCCCACCTTCCAGCCCATCGTCCTCGCCCAGGCCCTCGTCGCCCTCCTCACCCTCCTCGAGGTCTACCTCCTCCTCACCCGCCTCACCGAGCGCCGCTGGGTCGCCTGTGCCGTGGCCTCCCTGCTCGCCCTCAACCTCTACCTCCTCAGCTGGGAGCGGGTCGCCCTCACCGAGCTGCTGAGCTTTTGGAGCCTGGTCACCGTCTTCCTCGCCCTCGAGCGCTTCGTGCGCGCCCCCAGCCGCACCCGGGGTGCCCTCCTAGCTGCTGCCCTCTTCCTCGCCATCATGATCCGTCCCTTCAACCTCTACCTCCCCCTCCTCCTCTTCCCCCTCCTCCTCCTGCGCCTGCTCGTCACCCGGCGCCTGCGCCAGGAGGGGATGAGCCTGGCCCTCTCCGCCGCCCTCCTGCTCGGCGGGCTGCTGGGCTATGCTGGGCTCAATGCCGGGCTCAACGGCTATCTCGGCCTCACCAACGTGCAGAATATCAATCTGTTGGGCAAGGTGATGGAGTACCATATGCAGCGGGTGCCCGTCGAGCCGCGCTACCAGCCGATCCAGGCCGAGCTCCAGGCGTACATGCGCACCGGGGCCAAGGACCCCTGGGGCTTTGTGGAGACATATCACCACGAGGACAACAACTACCGGGCGGTGGGTGACTATGCCCGCTCGGTGGTCCTGCACCAGCCGCTCACCTTCGCCGTGCTCTCCCTGCCCGACCTCTACGTGGCCTGGCATGCCGAGGAGAAGCTCTACGCCCCCTACCAGCTCGCCAAGGGCGGCCCAGACCTGGTGGAGATCCAGCCGATCGTGGGCGTCAACGAGTACTGGACCGTGCTCGGCAATGTGCCGGCGCGCTATGAGCCGGGCTGGGTGACGGGCTTGCTCGTCCTCTCGACCTACGAGCAGTCCCTCTACGCGCTCCTGCCCGTCTGCCTGCTCGTGCTCGGCGTCTGGCTCGCGCGCCGGCCCCGCGATCGGCAAGCCGCTCTGCTCCTGGCCATCCTCCTCGCCGTGTGCGCCGGCATCGTCCTCTCGGCCATGGGCAACTACACCGAGTTCTACCGGACGCGCTTCCCCATGGATTGGGGCATGATCGCCGTGAGCACCACCCTCATCTTCGAGGCCATCGCCCTCCTCTGGAGCAGCCCGCGAGCACCACTGGCGGCCACCATCCTGGCTGCCTCCGACGACGACCAACCCACTGAGCGTCTTGCGGTGGGTTGGCAAGCCGATGCCAGTGCCGAGTCAGCGCCCGCGCCGGGGCTGTTTGCCCGCGTCCGCCGTCGGCTCCTCAAGGCAGTGCCCCTGCGCTGATCAAACAAGATGCGTCCACGAGGCCATCACGTGCGGCAGAAATGGGAGATTCTCCCAAATGAGCCATGGTCAATCAGTTCTCAGCCATTGTGATAGCAGGCTAACACCCACATCTGGATGCTGCTGAGCGAGCTATCGCTGAATTCAAGAGATATCTGGCCACAGAGGCGAGAACTACAACGTGTCGCCTGCTGCTTGACGCCTCGTGATAGGCCAGTTATCCTCGTCCAACAGCGCTTCTCTTCTAAGGCTGAGAGAGGGGATAGGCACACTCTTGCCTCGACGAATGGTTGAGGGCCATTTCTCTTCCATCGGCTGACTGGCATCGGTCGCGAGCGATGACGCACCGCGACATGCACCGCAACCACCCGGAAAGGAGAAGGCCTTGGTCAACTTTACGCTGGTCATAGAGCTGACCCTGGTTGGAATCGCGTTTGGCGCGCTCTATTCCCTGGCTGCCCTGGGTATCGTGCTGATCTATAAGACAACAGGGGTTCTCAATTTCGCCCATGGCGCTATCGGCATGTTCAGCACCTTCATTGCCTATGAGTTTGGCGTCGTGCGTGGCTGGCCGCCGGCCGTCGCGGTGCTGCTGGCGCTCGCCTTCGCTGCCGTCTTTGGCTGGGTGATGGAGCGTTTCACCTTGCGACCACTGCGTGAGCGGCCGGTGCTCACCCGCGTCATCGTGACGCTCGGCTGGCTGCTGGTTCTGCAGTCTGTCGCCAGCCTCATCTGGAAAGACACCTCCTATCACATCCCCCTGCAAATCTTTCCCCAGAGTGGCATCCGCATCGCCCAGCTGACTCTGGGCTACAACCAGATCGCGAATATCGTGGTCGCCGCTGTCCTCGCGGTCCTGCTGGCGCTCTTCCTCCGGCTCTCGCCACTCGGCGTCGCTATGCGCGCCACCTCCGATAATCCAACGGCCGCCCGGCTGCTGGGCATTCAGGTGAACCGCGTCGCCGCCTCATCGTGGATCATGGGCTCGCTCATGGCGGCTATCGCGGGCCTTTTGCTTGCCCCACTTACGACACTCAACACCACCCAGCTCACCATCGTCGTCATCACGGCATTCGGCGCGGCGCTCATTGGCGGCCTCACCAGTCTGCCGCTCACGTTCTTCGGCGGCATCTTCCTCGGCGTGGCACAGTCGCTCCTGACCCTGCTGCCCACACGGACCGCTGGGCTCAAAGATGTGCTGACATTCGCCGTGATCCTGGCGGTGCTGCTGATCCGCAAGGAGGTGCGTGTGCTCGCTATCTCGGCGATGGGAGGGGAGGGACTCTAATGGACACCGCGAGATTCACCATCCCCAGCGCACAGGGCACCTCTTCGCCGGGCATCTCGCTCAACCTGGGTGGCGTGCGATGGTTGGCGCGCTCGACCCTCCTGCTCGGCCTCCTGCTGCCTTTCGTGCTCAGCACCTATCAGCAGACGGCGGTGACGCTGGCGCTGGTCTACATCGTCGGCGTGACCTCGCTGGTGGTGCTCACGGGCTATATGGGCCAGGTCTCCTTGTGCCAGGTCTCCTTCATGGGGCTGGGCGCATTCCTCTGCGGCGCGCTCATGGGCAACCTCGGCCTCTCCTACTGGGTCGCGGCTCCCATCGCCATCGCGCTCGTCTTTCTGGCAGGCGTCATCGTGGGGCTGCCGGCGCTGCGCCTGCGCGGGCTGATCCTGGCTATCGTTACCCTCTCGCTGGCTCTGCTGGCCGATAACTTCCTCTTTCAGGGAGTCGGCTGGCTCACCAACAACGGGAACCACTGGCGCATCGCCCGACCCCACCTCTTTGGCTTCGCACTCGATGACTCGGCTACCCTCTTCCGCTTCGTGCTCATCGCCGTCTGCGTCGTGCTGCTGCTGGTGGTGCGCCTGCGCGAGGGGCGCACTGGCAAGAGCTGGTATGCCATGCGCGACGCCGAGATTGCCGCCTCGACCTCCGGCGTGCCAATCGTGGCAATGAAGCTCCTTGGCTTTGGCATCGCCGCCGCTGTCGCGGCCACCGGCGGGGTGCTCTACGCCCTCGCGGTCGGCTCGGTCAGCCCAGAGCCATTCACGTTCGTCGCCTCGATCCAGCTGCTGGCTATCGCCGTCATCGCGGGCATTCGCTCGCTACCCGGCGCGATCGTGGGGGCGCTCTTCTTCATCATCCTGCCGCAAGTGCTAGTACAGTTCCAGGCCGTTGTCCCGCTCATCCTCGGCGTGGGCCTCATCGCGCAGATGCTCTTTGCCCCGCAGGGACTCGGCGGCGTGCTCGACGACCTTCAGAAGCGCCTCAGCCGCCAGCTCACGCGGAAAAGTGGGGGTGACCATGCCAGTGTGTGATGTGCGCGCCGTCACCGTACGCTTTGGCGGCGTCACCGCGCTCGACGGCGTGACCATGGAGCTGCTCGAAGGCGAGCTCGTCGCCCTCATTGGCCCCAATGGCGCCGGCAAGACGACCCTTTTCAACGTGCTCTCGGGCATCCAGCGACCTGCCTCCGGCGAGATCATCTTTCGCACCCAAGCGATCAACGACCTCGATCCGAGCGAGCGCGCCAGCCTGGGCATCGGGCGCACCTTCCAGACGCCACAGGCCTTCGGTTCCCTGACCGTGCTCGACAACTTACTCCTCCCGGGCTGGCTCCCCCGCTTTGGTGGGGTGCTCACCGACTTGATACCCATCCCAGGCGCTGGGCGGGCTCGTCGCGCCGCTCGTGACCGCGCCCGTGGCATTGCCAGCTTCCTCGGCATCGAAGACACGCTCGACCTCTATCCGGGTGAGCTGCCGCTGGGCAAGCGCCGCCTCATCGAGCTGGCACGCGCGCTCAGCGCCGAGCCCAAGCTCCTCCTGCTGGATGAGCCCGCTTCCGGTCTGGACGCAGTCGAGACCGCACGATTTGCCGAGCTGCTACTGCGGGTGCGTGATGTCTTCCAGCTCACTCTGCTGCTGGTGGAGCACGACATGCAGCTCGTTCTCAGCATCGCGGACTACCTCTATGTCCTCAACTTCGGGAAGCTGCTGGCCCAGGGAGGTCCCGCCAGCGTCGTCAGTAATCCTGCCGTGATTGCCGCCTATCTCGGCGGTGATGATACAGCTGGGGCCCCAGCAGGCCGGCCGATGGGAGGCGCCACGCGATGAGTGACCGCATGCCTTTCTTCCCATTCGATCCTTCGCAGACGCCCACGGTGACACAGGGCACACGTGCGGTCGCGCCTGGGACACGGCGGTCTGCGGACTCGCTGCTGGAGGTCCGCAATGTGACGATGAGTTACGGCCAGATCACGGCGGTGCGTGACCTCACGCTCAGCGTCGCGGTGGGTGAGCTGGTCGCCCTGCTGGGCGCGAACGGCGCGGGCAAGACGACCACGTTGCGCACGATCTCGGGCCTGCAGCGACCGCGCGCGGGCGAGATTCGCTTCGATGGGCAGCGCATTGACCGCATGAGCACCGAGCAGATCGCTCGCCTGGGCATTGCTCACTTGCCAGAGGGGCGCGGCATGTTCCCACGCCTCTCAGTTGCTGAAAACTTGAAGATGGCTGGCTATGGCGTGGGCATCGGCGCGAGTGACTATGACGGCCGACTGGACTCTGCGCTGGCGCTTTTCCCGGTGCTGCGTGAGCGTATGGGCCAGCTCGCCGGCACGCTCTCGGGCGGGCAGCAGCAGATGCTGGCCGTCGCACGCGCGCTGGTGACGCGGCCCCGCCTGCTCATGATCGATGAGCTCTCGTTTGGCTTGGCGCCTGTTGTGGTGAAGCAACTCTTCGACCTGCTGCCAGCCATCCTCGCGACTGGAACCGCAATCCTGCTGGTCGAGCAGTTCGTCGGGCAGGCGCTGGCAGTCGCCTCTCGGGCCTATGTGCTCGAAAAAGGTGAGCTGACCTTCGCTGGCCCGGCAGCGGAGCTGGCCGAGCGCGAGGGCTTCGTGGAGGGCTCCTATCTCGGCAGTGGAGCGCAGCGACCGGACTATGAGCGCGCCCGCTCAGACCAGACCGAGATGCTGCGGGTGCGCGTGGAGCCCAGCCTCATACGTCGCCTGCGCGCCGCCGGCGCAGGACGCCCGTTGCCCGAGATGGCG
>DASWAC010000541.1:0-3341 GCA_036391335.1 Ktedonobacterales bacterium | reverse complement strand
CGGCCGTGCGACGAGCCCATGCGCCTAGCTGCCGCGCAATCTCAGAAAGGATGGGCTCCCGTGAGGCGCGACTCCATCATGCTGGCACTCGGGACGCCAGGGGACCTCGACGAGGTCTATCCCTCGATGCTGACGGAATTTGCCGACTCGCTCAAGTCTCGCGAGCAGCTCACACGGCTGCTGACCACCGGCGACTATCGCCTCTATCTCGCGCGCAGCGCGCCTCCCGCAGCGACCCGTGTCGGCTACGCGCTCGTCTTCGCGCCGCGCGGGCAACAGCTCGCCTGGCTCGACTACCTCGCGGTGGATGCCTCCGTGCGTAACGAGGGCATTGGCACGGCGATCTTTCAGGCGATCTGCGACCGGCTCGCGCCTGACTTCGCGGGCCTCATGCTCGAAGTGGACCCGCCCGCCAGCCACGATCCGGCGCTGCTGGCGATGCAGCGACGACGCCTCGCGTGGTATCAGCGCCTGGGCGCTCGCGTGCTGGAGGTGGACTATCGCTTCCCCGGCGCGGGTGGCGCGATCCCGATGCTGCTGCTGTGCCGTCCACTGGGGAGCACGACGACGCTCACAGCAGACGACCTCAGGAAGATCATCCGCGCAGTCTACGATGTCGTGCACAGTGATGTGCCGGGCCGCGACGCCATCCTCGCGCGCTTCATCGGCGACGTGAGAGACCAGCCGCTCTAGGCTTCATGCGCCACGATGACGCGCTTCCCCTCCAGCCGCAGCGTGCCCGAGAGCACCAACGCGATAGCCCTGGGCAGCAGCTCGTGCTCCTCGACAAGGATGCGCTCACACAGGCTCTCGACGCTGTCGTCGTCGCGCACTGCCACCGCCGCCTGCGCGATGATCGGTCCCGCATCGAGCTCTTCGGTCACCAGGTGCGCGGTGCAGCCGGCAATCTTGACCCCTGCCCCCAGTGCGTCCGCCTGGGGCTTGGGCGCCATGCCACCGGCGAATGCCGGGAGCAGTGAGGGATGAATGTTGAGGATGCGGTTGGGGTATGCGCGCACGACGACAGGATCAAAGATGAGATGGTAGCCACCGAGCACCACCAGATCTACCTGAGCGGCGCGCAGCCGCGCGACGATGGCTTCGCCCAGTGCCAGGCGCGAGCCACCATGCCCGCGCAGGGTGAGTGTCGCCGTGGGGATGCCCCGTGCCGCGGCAAAGGCGAGCGCGGGAGCCTGCTCGCGCCCCGAGATGACCAGGCCGACACGCGCACGCAGTGTCCCTGCATCGATGGCGCGAAGAATGGCGTCGAGGTTGCTGCCGCGACCCGAGACGAGCACTCCCAGCACAGGGGGATCCTGCTCTGGGCGCGCGAGAAGCTCACTCATCCGAGGTGCTCCACCACGACTGGTCCGCCGGCGGCTCGCTCGCCCACCACGCCGATGACTCTTGCGCCAGCGTGCTCCCCCAGGGTCAGCGCCTCGTCACGGTGCTCGGGGTGGCAGATGAGGATATAGCCAATGCCGAGGTTGAAGACACGTTGCATCTCAGTCCACGTGACACGGCCCTGCCGCTGGATGAGCTGGAAGATGGGTAGCACGTCCCATGCGCGGGCGTCGAGCGTGACACTCACGCCATCGGGCAGCACGCGGGGCAGATTCTCGGTGAGGCCACCGCCAGTGATATGGGCCATCCCTGCGATGAGCGCGCGATCTAGCATGGGGCGAACCGCCGCCAGATAGGAAAGGTGCGGCGCCAGCAACGCGTCACCGAGCGACATGCCGAGCTCCGGACGCGGCGCGGCCAGGTCATCGTGCTCGAAGACGGCGCGGGCCAGTGAGTAGCCATTGGTGTGCAGTCCGGCCGATGGCAGGCCAATCACCACGTCGTCCGGCCGGATGCCCTCGCCGCTGACGATGCGCTCACGCGCAACCACGCCGGTGATGCTCCCCGCGAGATCGTACTCGCCACTGGCATACATGCCGGGCATGGCCGCCGTCTCGCCGCCGATGAGCGCGCAGCCGTTCTCGCGGCAGGCGCGGGCCACGCCACGCACCAGCGCGGCAACTTTGGCGGGCTCCATCGTGCCGAGGGCGATATAGTCGAGAAAGAAGAGTGGGCGCGCGCCACAGACGAGGATGTCATTCACGCAATGATTGACGAGATCAGCGCCCACGGACTCGTGGCGGTCGAGCGCGAAGGCAATCTTGAGCTTCGTGCCCACGCCATCAATGGATGAGACGAGCACGGGATCAGGCTCGGCCAGCTCCGAGAGCGCATACATGCCCCCGAAGCCTCCGAAGCCACCAAGCACCGCCGGACCGTGCGTCGCCAGCACATCTTGGCGCATGCGCTCCTTGGCGTCATTCGCGTCATCCAGGTTGACGCCCGCGCGCGCATAGGCGCTGCCAGGTTGACCCATCCGTGATTCTTCCCTTCGAGCCGGCGGCCAACGCAGCCATGCCTGCATTTGCCACACGGGCGCATCTGGGCCATCAGTCCCCCACCAGGGGTGCCGACGCCATCAACAGCAAAACGCTCCCCGCCACCCCTAGCGTTTCGCGGCCAGCTCGGGCTCCAGCGCGAACTTATCGCCGTCGGCGGTATCCACCGGCACGGGGTACCTCCCGGTGAAGCAGCCGACGCAGAAGCCATCCGCCGGGAGGTCTATCGCCTCGATGAGCCCATCGAGTGAGAGATAGTGCACACTGTCGGCGCCCACCTCGCGCGCGATCTCGGCGGCGGAGTCGGTGCGCGCCGCGATCAGCTCGGACCGCTTGGCGACATCCAGCCCGAGATAGCATGGGAAGCGGAACGGCGGCGACGTAATGCCCAGGTGCACTTCGCGTGCCCCAGCGTCGCGCAGCAGCTTCACGAGCGGGCGCACGGTGGTCCCACGCACGATGCTATCGTCAATCATGACGACGCGCTTCCCCGTCAGCACAGCGCCCAGCGCGTTGAACTTCATCTTCACGCCGACGGCGCGCATGTGCTGGTCGGGCTGGATGAAGGTGCGTCCGATATAGCGATTCTTGATGAGGCCATCCATGTAGGGCATGCCACGCGCGGCGGCATAGCCCGCGGCGGCGGGGGTGGCGCTGTCGGGCACGCCGATGACCACATCCGCCGGGACGGGAAATTCTCTCGCCAGCCGCTCACCCATTCGCTGCCGCGCCAGATAGAGTGAGCGACCCCGCAGTGTGCTGTCGGGCCGGGAGAAGTAGATATATTCGAAGAGGCAGCCTGCCTGCCGCTGCGAGGGCACACCCACGTGCGAGCGCAGCCCGGCCTCGCCGACGCCCGCGATCTCTACGATCTCGCCTGGCCGCACCTCACGCTCTGGCGTGGCGCCGACGGTTTCGAGGGCGCATGTCTCGGAGGCC
>DASWAC010000540.1:0-1820 GCA_036391335.1 Ktedonobacterales bacterium | reverse complement strand
GTTGGATGAGCTGCGCGCTTTCGGGTTGAGCGAGGCCGATCTCGCCGCGGAATGCACGGACGATCGCTGGCGAGCATTCATGCGCTTCCAGATCGCGCGCAACCGGCGGCTCTATCACGAGGCGCAGCCGGGCATCGCGCTGCTCCACCGAGATGGCCGTTTCGCCGTTGCCGCCGCGGGCGAGCTCTATAGCGCGATCCTGGCAGACATCGAGGCGCGCGACTATGACGTCTTCACGCATCGCGCCTGTGTCAGCGCGTGGGCGAAGGCTCGCGCACTGCCGGGCATCTGGTGGCAATCACACCGGGAGGCGCAAGATGTTGCCGCGCTATGACATCATCATCGCTGGCGGCGGCGCCGCCGGGCTTAGCCTTGCATGCCATCTCGTGGGCAGCTCCACGCGCGACCGCTCGATCCTGATCATTGACCACGACACGAAGGACCAGAATGACCGCACCTGGTGCTTTTGGACGGACCGGCCCACTCCCTTCGAGAGCATCGTCTACCGCACGTGGGACCGGCTCCAGATCGTCGGGGAGGACTCAACGATCACGGCCAACCTGGGAGCGTTCCGCTACCAGATGCTGCGCGGCATAGATTTCTATGACTTTGCCAGGCGCACCCTGCTCGCTCACCCTGACGTGCACTTCCTCCATGGGCACATTGACCGGATCGAGGATGGCAGGGATGAGGCAAATGTCTGGGTGGATGGGCGCGCGATCGCCGGTACATGGGCATTCGATAGCACGTTCGAGTGGCCCGAGCTGCACGCCCACGCCGGCAGCCGGCACGTGCTCACGCAGCAATTCGAAAGCTGGGAGATCGAGACGGTGGGGGATGCCTTCGACCCGCAGACGCCGACCCTGTTCGACTTCCGCACGGCACAGGGGGCGGGCATGAGATTTGTGTACCTCCTGCCACTCACCTCGCGCCATGCGCTGCTCACCTATGTGGTGTGCGCGACCGAGACCATCCCCACCGAGGCGTGCGCCGAGGCGCTCTCCACCTATCTAGTGACGACACGCGGCGTGGGCGCGTATCACATCACGCGGACGGAGCAGGGAGCCAGCCCGCTGACCGACTATCCCTTTCCTCAGCGTCTCGGCAGCCATATCCTGGCCATTGGCATCAAGGGGGGCATGATCAAGCCCTCGACTGGCTATGCCTTCACACGCATCCAAGCGGATTCGGCAGCCATTGTCAAGTCGCTCGACCTGCACGGGACTCCATTCCATGCGCTGGCGGGATCATGGCGCTACCGCTACTTCGATGCGGTCCTGCTCGATCTCTGGCAGCGTCATGGCGAGTGGTCCGTCCCTATCTTCCTCTCACTGTTTCGCCAGAACAGCGCCGAGAGCATCTTCCGCTTCCTGGATGAGGCCGCGACAGTGCCTGAAAACCTGCGGATGATGCGTTCTCTCCCGCCTCGCCTGCTCCTCTATGGAGCATGTCACCTCGATGAGTTCGCCAGAGCATGGCAAGGAGCATTCCATGAGCACGCCTCGTAAAGTCATCGTCATCGGCGCGGGCCTCGGCGGCATCGCTGTGGCGGCCAGGCTCGCTCAGGCGGGCTTCGATGTGCGGGTGCTGGAAAAGAACGCGGCTCCGGGTGGGCGCTGCGGCAAGATCGAGCGCGATGGGCATCGCTTTGACATTGGCCCGACGCTCATGCTCATGCCGGAGATCTTTGCCCAGACCTATGCGGCATTGGGCGCGCGGATGGAGGATCATCTGGATCTGTGCCGGGTGGACCCCACCTATGCTGTCCATTTCGATGATGGGGCTCAGCTCGTGCTCTCGAGCAACGCGAAATTGATGCA
>DASWAC010000539.1:0-3474 GCA_036391335.1 Ktedonobacterales bacterium | reverse complement strand
GGGCGCTGGTGAGCGCCGCCGAGAAGGGAGGTCCACCGCCATCCGCGCAGGGGTTCGAGGCGCTGCCGGGTCATGGCGTGCAGGCGAGCATAGATGGCGCGGCCTACCAGGCTGGCGGCCCGCGCCTGCTGGAGCAGCTGGGCGCACAGGTTCCAGCGGCGCTGGCGTCGGCGGCGGAAGCCTGGGGCAAGCGTGGGCATACGGTGGTCTATCTCTTGCATGCGGGCACGCCGGTTGCCGCATTCGCACTGGCCGATAGCATTCGCCCGGAGAGCCGCGAGGCGGTATCCGCGCTGCACGAGCTGGGCGTGCGCGTCATCATGCTGACCGGCGACTCTGAGGATGTCGCACGCTGGGTGGCTGGCGAGCTTGGCATCACGGAATATTACGCGCAGGTCCTGCCGGGGGATAAGAGCGCCCGCATCGCCGCGCTGAAGCGTGAGGGCGCGAAGGTGGCGATGGTGGGTGACGGTGTGAATGACGCGCCGGCGCTGGCCCAGGCTGACGTGGGCATCGCCATCGGGGCGGGCACTGATGTGGCACGCGCGTCGGCGGGCATCGTGCTGATGCGCAACGATCCGCGCGATGTGGTCTCGATCATCCGCCTGAGCCGGGCGACCTATCGCAAGATGGTGCAGAACCTGGCCTGGGCAACGGGCTACAACGTGATTGCGCTGCCCCTCGCGGCGGGCGTGCTCGCGGGCGTGGGCTTCGTGCTGAACCCGGCCATCGGCGCGCTGCTGATGTCGGCGAGCACGATCATCGTCGCCCTCAACGCGCAGACGCTGCGCAGCGCAAAGCTGTGAGCGCCTGAATGAGCTACACTCGCCACTCATAGCACATCACCTGAGCGGATGGCGTCAGATCAGGCGATCCGCTCAGCGTGTGTGTTGTTTTACCGGCGGGGCCGCACAATGAAGTAGGTGACCGCGATGATCACAGCTATCATGACGAGGCCCATCAGCCCGGTGGCAAGCAACCAGCCACCAAAGCCCGCACTGAACGCTACTGCCGCCCACAGGGCAAGGCCGCCCAGGAGCAAGAACATCCCAAGCGCCATCCCAACCCACCCCATCGCCAGGCCCTGTCGCTCGGTAAATGTCAGCTCGCGCGGCGCTTCACGCTCTCCAGCCGCTGGTGAAGGGGACGCGGTAGCAGAGGAAGTCTGGGCCACACGGTCCATCCCATTAAGGTTCACCTGAGGGAGCATGACGACTACCTCCTCTCCCAGAGAATGCGCGTGACGGGTACATCCCGTCTGCGCATTTCCAGTATCTGCGCTCGGCATCACGCAGGGGTCACGCGTCTTCGAGTGCGTCTCACTGGCTCGTAACAGGCGCGCGCAGGTGCTCACCCACTGGGCGGAACGGGGTGGAGAGGCCTGCTGGCGCAGCTACACTTGTGCCTTCGTGCGAATCTTCGGACCGCTGAAAGGAGCCCCAAACAGAGGCGCAAAGATACAGACATCAGCGAGTGCCGCAAGCAGGGGGACGAGACCGACCGCCGCCAACACGATGCCTAAGACGGCATTGCCTGCCGCGACTGCGATGAAGATCCCTCCGCCAATGAGTGCGAGTCCGGCTACGATGCGGAGCCAGCGCCCGGCAGCGGAGGCCATGAATGATGCGAAGCCCATGTGATGTTCCTCTCTTCTCCGAAGGGAGTCTCGTGACCCCCTCACCCTTGAAATGCAGGTGGAGCAAAAAGGTTACAATTCCTCTAGAAGATGGCTTCACCCGTGCCGCGAACGAGAGCTATATGCACGATGAGATGACCATGATTTCCGGGCTCCGTCAGCATGATCCCGACGTATTCGCGGCGTTCTTCGACCGATATGCCGACCGGATCTATCGCCTTGCGCTCGGGATGCTCGGCAACGCTTCAGATGCCGAGGAAGTGACCCAGGCTACCTTCCTCTCGGCGTTGGAATCCATTGCGAGCTTCGAGCCCCACGCACGGGTGAGTACTTGGCTATATCGGATCGCGCACAATCATGCCCTGATGCTCTTGCGCAAGCGGCATCCGAGTGAGCCACTCCCTGATGAATCCATAGGGATGCCAGTTCCGGAGGCCCTGGTGGATTGGAGCGCCTTGCCGGAAGAGCGGCTCTTGAGCGAGGAAGCCCAGGAGACACTGCTCGCGGCCATCAGTGAGCTCCCTGAGGGGCTGCGCGCCGCGTTCGTCCTGCGTGATATCGAGCAGCTCTCCACAGCAGAGTGTGCCCACGTGCAAGGGATCACTGAGTCGTCGTGCAAGGTGCGCCTCCATCGGGCGCGCCTTCTCCTGCGTGAGCGGTTGACGGCCTACTTTGGGGAGTGGGTAGGAGAGACGAGAAAGCAGCCACAGCCATGACCTGCGAAGAGCTGATCGACTACCTATCGGACTACCTGGACCACGAGCTAGACACCGACCTGGTCCGAGCCGCAAAGGATCACCTGGCCACCTGTGAGCGCTGCCAGATCGTGCTCCACACCACCGAGGGGGTCATCTCGCTGGGGCAACGGCAACAGCGGCGGATCCTTCCACCCGCGCGCCGCGAGCGCCTCTTCGCCAGGCTGCAGAGTGCCTTTCTGAGCGCGGCAGGGGATGGCCACGAATAGGCGGGTGAAGGCGCTTCAGATGCGCGCCCAGGCTGCTGAAGGGGTGACCCATTGCTGACTCGCAGCGGAGAGAGCGCCAGGTGTGATGGAATTGAGCGCTCTTCAGCGAAGATCGTGCTGCCAACGTGACGAGAGCAGTGTAGGGTCTAGAGTGCAGGTTCGAGGATGATTCGGAAACTCCCGTTTCGGCAGTGCGCCTACGATCCCAAAGGAGGTCGAGCTGTGAGCACTCCTATCATGATGGACCCTAAACAAGAACTGAATGAGGCTATCGATGCCGCGTTTGCCAAGGACTTGACGAGCCAGGGCGAGCAGGCATCCGGCCAACCCGTGTCGCGTGGACGGAGCCGCGGGCTCCTGATTGGCATTGCCAGCGCAGCCAGCGTGACGGCCAGTCTGCTCATCACGCGCATCGTCCAGCGGCGCCTCGCATCGCCCAAGACCCGCTTCCTCTTCGGGAAGCCGCGGCGGCATGTCCGGTATGGCCGTGTCCGCTTCGGACGCCTGGGGAGAGTCTATTTCGCGTATACCTACAAACTGCCTCGGCTGCCCTACCGGGCCCTGATGTCAGCCTTGAAGTCAAGGGTGAAGGCGCCGGGCTTCTTGAGCCGATTCTCGGGCCAGCACGTGTAGCATGCTCCTGCAGCCGCAGGTGCGGAAGGGGTAGCGGCCTACCTGGCGCAGCGAGAGTTGAGCCCGTAGGCCGCTGCTTCCGAGGAATGTTGCATTGGTTTCGCTGTGTGCGTCGCGGGCTGGGCCCACCATCACTCGCCAGCAGCCGGCGCGTCGTCTTTGGGAAAGCCTTCGGTCTGGGGGTGCTCGTCGCCAACTGTGTCGTCGTGGCGAAAACCCTCGGCCTCAGCGAGATAGCAGG
>DASWAC010000538.1:0-5662 GCA_036391335.1 Ktedonobacterales bacterium | reverse complement strand
CTCAGCTCCTTCGCCTCCGGCTTCCTGCTCTACGGCATCGCGCTCCTCTTCGGCACCACCAGCACTGGCGACCTGACAGCGATCCGCGCGTTTCTCGGCTCGCACCCCTTCGACCCGGCCAGCGGCTCCGGCCCGATCCTGCTGGCGAGCATCGCCCTCCTGCTGGTGGGCTTCGCGTTCAAGGTCTCGGCGGTCCCATTCCAGGCGTGGACCCCAGACGTGTACGTCGGCGCGCCCACGCCGGTCACCGCATTCATGTCCGTCGGCACGAAGGTGGCCGCATTCGCCGCGTTCGCGCGCGTCTTCGTCTATGCGCTGCACCCGCTCATCAACACGTGGCAGCCCCTCGTCTGGGCGCTCGCGGTCATCACCATGATTGTGGGCAATGTGCTCGCCGTCTCGCAGACCAACGTCAAGCGAATGCTGGCCTATTCGAGCGTCGCCAACGCGGGCTACATGCTCATTGCCATCGCGATCGGCACGCAGGCGGGTGTCGCGGCGCTCCTCGTCTACCTGGCCACCTACGCCGCCGTGAATGTGGGCGCGTTTGGCGCGCTGGCAGTCATCGAGCGCAAGGGCGGCCGCGGGCACATGCTCAACGATCTCGCCGGTCTGAGTCAGCGTGAGCCGTTCGTTGCGGCCTGCTTCGCCATCCTACTCATGGGCCTCGCGGGCATACCGCTGCTCTCCGGCTTCATAGGGAAGTTTGCCGTCTTCGTCGCGGCGGTTCAGGGCGGCCACTTTGAGCTGGCCCTCATTGGTGCGCTGGCCAGCCTCCTGGGCTTCTATTACTACCTGCGCGTGATCTGGGCGATGTATTTCACCGGGACCCCATCTGTTCCCGCCCCAATAGCCGAGCCAGCGCCCACGAGAGCGACCGCTGCGGGCGCCGTGGCCCTGGCCGAGCGCCCTGCTCCCGAGGCCATTCGCGCGACCGTGGCGACCGGGGAAGAGCTGCGGCCCTCGCCTTTCGGCCGGGTTGGGCTTGCTCTCTCGGTTGCGGCCACACTGACGCTCGGCATCCTGCCATTCTTGATCAGCGGCCCCGCGGCAACGGCCGCGAAGGCGCTCTTCCCGCTGGTTTCTGGCCGTTAGTCGCTCTGGCGCGAGCGAGCCACGCGTGCGGCCGGCGGCAGCTCGCCAGGTGAGCACGCGGCCTGCGGCTCGGCTGAGCGCACACGGCTTGCCGCGGCGCGGCGGCGCGGCTGAGGCTTCGCCGCGCTCTGGGTCGCCAGCGCGTGGCGCAGCACATCGTCCATGCTCTCGACGGGGATGACCTCGATCGAGGCGCGGATAGCGGGCGCCATCGCATCCAGGTCGCGCAGGTTGCGCGCCGGCAGCAGCACCGTGTGAATGCCCGCGCGATGGGCGGCAAGCACTTTGTCCTTCACCCCGCCGACAGGCAACACACGGCCACGCAGCGTGATCTCACCGGTCATGGCCACGTCGCGCCGCACCGGCTTGCCGGTCAGCGCCGAGATCATGGCAGTGGCCATCGTCACGCCGGCCGAGGGGCCATCTTTGGGGATGCCGCCCGCCGGAAGGTGCACGTGCAGATCGCTCACCTCGTGGAAGTCGGCCGGCAGTTCGAGGTGGACCCCACGTGAGCGGGCAAAGGTGAGCGCGGCCTGTGCGGATTCCCGCATGACCTCGCCGAGCTGTCCGGTGAGCTGCAGCACACCACGCCCAGGCACGGAGGTCACCTCAACGGAGATGAGCTCACCTCCAGCGGACGTGCAGGCCAGCCCAGTGGCTACGCCAACTTCATCGCGGTCCTCGGCCTCCGGCGGAAAGTAGCGCTGCGGGCCGAGATATGTTGGCACGCGCTGCGCCGTGATGCTCGCCTTGGCGCGGCTACCCTCGGCGACCTTGCGGGCCACCTGGCGCGCGATGGCCGCAATCTCGCGTTCCAGACCGCGCACGCCTGCCTCGAACGCATAGTCGCGGATGACCCGCCGAATGGCATCGTCGGTGAAGGCGATGCGCGTCTCACTCAGGCCACACTCGCGCATCTGGCGAGGGATCAGGAAGCGCTTCGCGATATGCAGCTTCTCGTCCTCGGTGTAGCCTGGAACCTCGATCATCTCCAGGCGATCACGCAGCGGGCCTGGAATGGCATTCGCGACATTCGCCGTCAGGATGAAGAGGACTTTGGAGAGGTCGAACGGCACTTCGAGGAAATGATCGGCAAAGGCCGCATTTTGCTCAGGGTCGAGCACTTCGAGCAGCGCCGCTGAGGGATCCCCGCGGAAGTCAGCCGCCATCTTGTCTACTTCATCGAGCAAGAGCACGGGATTCGACGTGCCCGCCTGCTTGATCGCCTGGATGATCCTTCCTGGCAGTGCGCCAACATAGGTGCGCCGATGACCGCGAATCTCGGCTTCGTCGCGCACGCCACCCAGCGAGATGCGCACGAATTGGCGTCCCAGCGCCTCGGCGACTGAGCGCCCCAGCGAGGTTTTGCCGACGCCAGGCGCGCCCACCAGGCACAGCACCGGAGCCCGCCCCTGAGGAGAGAGCTTGCGCATCGCGATGAATTCGAGGATACGATCCTTGACGGTATGCAGCCCGCTATGATGCGCATCGAGTGTGGCTGCCGCGGCTCGCAGGTCGAGCTGGTCTTTGCTGGCGGTGCGCCATGGCAGGGCGAGCACGGTGTCAAGATAGCCTCGAATGACCGTGCTCTCGGGCGCCATGCTCGGCATCGCCTCCAGCCGGCGGAGGTCACGCTGAATGCGCTCCTCCACAGCGGTAGGCATGCCCGCGGCCTCGATACGCTCACGCAGCTCATCGAGCTCTGCCATGCCAGGATCCCGCTCCCCCAGCTCCTTGCGCAGCGCCTGAATCTGTGTGCGAATCAAGAACTCGCGATGCCCGCGATCAGCCTCTTGCTCGACCTCGCCGGTGATCTTGCGCTCTAGCTCGAGCACATCGAGCTCACGACGCAAGAGCTGGCTCACGGCACGGAGTCGCGCGAGCGGCTCGAACTGCTCCAGGATGGCCTGACGCTCTTGGATAGGGGGCTCGAGCTGAGTCACGATATAGTCTGCCAGGGCGCCGAGCGTCGGGATATTCAGGGCCTGGATGTACTGGTCTTCGGTGAAGCGCTCGCTCTGGCGGGCGCAGTGCTCCAGCAGCTGGAGGGTGGACCGCCGCAGCGCATCCGCCTGGTTGCCGGTGACGGCCTGCTCCTCAGTGGCAGCGCCGCGCGCGACCCCATAGGGCGCCACCTGGGCCCACTGGCTCACCTTGAATCGGCGCAGCCCACGCACCGTCACACTCGTTGCGCCATCGGGGAGTTGAAGCGTCCGTGTGATCTCACACTCGGTGCCGATGGCATAGACATCATCAGCAGTGGGATCTGTCAGGTCTGGTGAGCGCTGGGCAACGATCAGCAGATGGCCATCGTGGGCGGCCGCATCTTCGACCGCCAGGAGCGCCGGCTCACGGTCGAGATAGAGAGGCACGACCATGTTGGGAAGGACCACGGCATTGCGCACGGGCAGCACCGGCAGCTTGCGAGTGGCCCCTGGCGCACAGGTGACAGGCGCGCGTCCCGGCCGTTGCGGCTGCGTGAGCGGGTGCGATTGGCGGGGTCGCCGCACGGGCCTGCGCGTAGTCTCCATGTTTCGTCTCCTCAAGCCGTCTGCCACCTGCGACACCGGCAATGGGGATAAGCCGCCAGACGGCCTGCTTTTCAGCAGTATACCGCATCCAGCATACCGTTGCCAAGGGATTGTCCAGGTGATTTCCACCGGCTATGCACAATGTAGTCCTGCTCTCATGACGAGTGAGCGGCGCGCGTGGGCACACAAGCTGGCGGCACGAAAGTACCAGCCACTAGTCCGGCCTCGGGGCGGGGTGATCCCCGAATGCGGACACATCAGCAAAAATGCGGAAATGGTGTGTTATAGTAGCTGTAGCGCCTTTTTGTGCACTATGCAACAGTTGTGTTCATGAAACCGTCTTTGAAGACCACTTCGAAACAGAGTCAGCTTGCATGGTGAATACAGAAGGAGCTCTTGCGTATTACGGGCATCCGAGGGGGAAGGGAGTGGAGCTACGGTGGAGATGACCTTTCCGCGCTGCCGCAAGTGCTCAGCCGGGGATCTGGTGCCGCTCTCTGACTTTGGCAATCAGGGAGCGCCGATTCACTACAAGGCCTGGGTCTGCACGAACCCGGCATGCTTGTTTAATCTCAAGATTCGCAATGGCGACATCATTGTCGGTGAGCCGGTCCATGATGGATCACAGCACATGCCTATGCCACGACACCCACGACAGGGCTGACACGTAGACACACATGCACGAGCGCGCACCTGTAATCTCAGCGGTGAACCGCGCTTGTCCGTGACCAAAAATGCTCAGCTTTCCATAAGGATGTAGGTTCATGTTCAAGCGACTGCGTGATGGCCTGGCAGGCAGGCCCGCTCAGCAGCAAGACGATAGCGACCAGGCTCAGCCAGCCACTCAGGACCAGTCTTTTCCACCTGAGACCCCATCCGTGGACGCTGATGCGGTCACGACCCGACCAGCTCAGGTGGATGTCAGCGGCGATACGTCGGGTTCGGTCGAGCTCACCACTACCGTGGGTGAGGCACCAGCCGGCACGGCAGAAGCGCCCAGTGATCCCGACGCATCGCAGAGCAAGGCCAAGCGCGGGCTCGGCTTCAACCCGTTCAAAGCCACCCTGGAGCGCACCCGCTCGCTCTTTGGCCGCGTGAATGAGTCGCTCATCCATGATGATATCACCGAGGATCTCTGGGACCAGCTTGAAGAGACGCTCATCACCGGTGACGTTGGCGTGCAGACCGCTGAGCGCCTCATGAAGACGCTGCGCGAGCGCGTGCGAGCCGAAGGGCTCACGCGCGGGGCTGAGCTCAAAGACGCGCTCAAAGAGGAGCTCACCCTCATGCTTGGCGCTCCCGAGCCGCTGATCTTCTCAGAAACCTCACCGATTACGGTGCTGCTGGTCGTGGGCGTCAATGGCGTAGGCAAGACCACGAGCATTGCCAAGCTGGCGAGCATGCTGAAGAAGCGCAAGAAGCGCGTGATGCTCGCCGCCGGGGACACCTTCCGGGCGGCGGCCGTCGAGCAGCTCAAGACCTGGGGTGAGCGCATCGGCATTCCGGTAATCGCACACCAGCAAAACGCGGATTCCGCCGCCGTCGTCTTCGATGCGATGCAGGCGGCGCAAGGGCGCGAAGCCGACGTGCTCATCGTGGATACGGCGGGACGACTGCACACCAAGCACAACTTGATGGAAGAGCTCAGCAAGATCGTTCGGGTGCTCCAGAAGTATGACCCTGAAGCGCCCCACGAAGTGCTCCTGGTCATTGATGGCACCACTGGCCAAAATGGGTTCCTGCAGGCCGCGAAGTTCGTGGAAGATGCCGGGGTGAGTGGCGTCATCCTGACCAAGCTGGATGGCACAGCTCGCGGCGGCATCGTCTTCACCATTGCGGCTGAGCTCGGATTGCCCATCAAGTACGTCGGCACGGGTGAGGGCGTGAATGATATCGCTGAGTTTGACCCGGACGCCTTTGTGGATGCGCTCTTCGGCGACTAGCTGAGCCGGTGCTCGGCGCTTTCCTGTTGACTGGCTATGGCAGTTAGGAGACAATAGGTGAAATCGGGTAAGTGGTGGCACAAGCGAGAGACC
>DASWAC010000537.1:0-2999 GCA_036391335.1 Ktedonobacterales bacterium | reverse complement strand
TCGACCGGGGCCATGCTGATCCCTCTGCTGATGCGGTGGGATTTCGGCAGCATGCACTGTGGCTCAGCCCGAACGAGCGCGACGAGCTGATTGGAGAGCTGCGCGAGGCCATTGTGCCAAGGTTGAAGAACACCCCAACGCCCGGTCGCAGGCAGCACCTGCTCAGTCCGATCTTATTCCCGATCGAGGACGAACCCTTACAGACCCCCAGATCGTGATCGGGTGCGCGTGTCGCAGGCCGGTCCGCCACGAGAGCATGGTTCTGCCACGAGCATCGCATCCGCAGATGAGAGATGCATGGCGCTGCGCTGTGACCATCCTCACGGTCACTCGCCGCCACGTCGCCCTTTCCACTAAGATTTGAGTAGCGAGCAGACTCACTAGCGGAGAAAAGAGGCACGAGACGATGGCTGACCGAGACGAATTGATTGCGCAGCTTGGGCAGACGGCAGGCGCGCTGCGCGAGCTGACCGCGACTGCTGACGAGGCGGCGCTCGGCTTCAGGGCCGCCCCAGATGACTGGAACATTCGCGAGATTTTGGCGCATCTGGTGGATGACGAGGCGTTCATCATGCGCAACCGGCTGGAGCGCATCGTGAAAGAGGAGCGGCCACATCTCGCCCCGCACGATGAGCAGCACTGGTATGCCCATCGCAACACCGCGCGTGACGGCCTCACCGAACAGCTGGGCGACTTCAGCACTCAGCGCGCCGCCAGCCTCGGCGTCATCTCCTTGCTGAGGGCGGATGACTGGCAGCGGACAGGGTTCCAGCCGGAATATGGCGAGTTCACCGCCGAGGCGTGGCTGGGCAGGTGGCTAGACCACGACAAGGTGCATCTCGCCCAGATCGCCGCGAATCTCGTCGCATTCAACCGGCAGGGTTAGCCTCGCCGTGTAAAGACGCGCCCGCACATCCGTCAACTCAGCGTGCCGGTTGCGACGATGCACTCATCCTGCTGGCTAAGGGGCCCGCCGTCGGAGCACACCCAGGTGAAGGTGCCAGCGGCTACACCCTGATTCTGCCCATTAGTAAAGACCCGGTCGGGATGCGGCGCGTAGATTGCGGCCAGGGAGGCGCTGGTGTAGGTGAACCCCCTTGAGTCTGGCAGTGTCCCCATCAGCGCATTAGATCCCCTAGATTCACCCACATACACAGCATCCTTCGGCAGGAACGAGAGGATGACCGCCTCGCGGGTCTGGGAGCTGACCGTGCCGTGTGCGCCAAAGCTGACATCAAGATTCGAGAAATGCTCTTTTCCATCACTTATATAGCTCAGGCTAAAGGGTATATATCCGCCGATGTTGATTGATGCGCCATTGACATCAATAGTCCAGCTAGCATGATCGGGGTCAGCCTGCGGCCCAAACGCCCGAGTGAAGCCTGCGCGGGTACCTCCAAGTCGCGCGTCATCAGGGAGCGCGCGCCAGGGTCCCACATCGAGCTTCGGGAGCGTCGGCTGTGTCGGCTTGGGCGTCGCCGTTAGCGGGATGTTGGGAGTCGGGATGACCTGGGCTTGCGGTGGCGCGGTCAGACTGCGCACCGCGAACGCTCCCGCCGCGACGACCGCGACGATGAGCGCGACGGTAACAATCCATCGACGGCGAGGCTCCTGGTTGCGCGGGGTGAAGCGGGGTGTACGTGGCTCCAGGAGAGGGTCTTTTTCTGATGAGTCCACGGGAAATGCTCCGTTTCGGTTTACACACGTGCTGGCAGAGAGTGTGGGAACAGCCACTCCAGATCATATGTCGAAGCCTGCGATTGGGTTGGCAGTGATGTCTACCGCGTCGGCTGGAACGCGCTACGCTTGCTCATAATGCAACATGGGTTGTAGCAAGCAACGTGACGCGACCGGTCATCGTGGGCGGGGCGCTCTATCTCGGCGCGGGAGGCTCAGTCATTCGGCTCGACGTGACGACCGGCAGGCTGCTCGCCGCCTATCAGGTCATCCCAGAGCCGCAGGTCACCGTCGCGGACCAGCACGCGGGCCACACCTTCGACCTCACCTATCAGTGGCAAGAGCCCATCGTGGCTGACGGCATCATCTATGCCGGCGCGACCTTTCATGGCATCAGCAGCTATGTCGTTGGCCTGGATGCCATGACGGGGCGCATCCTCTGGAAGCGCGGACCGGCGCGAGAGACTGTGAGCGCGCCCGTGCTGGTGAGCTAGAGCGGCAGGCCTCGCTCTAGGTACTCCAGGGCATCATCCATCAGCTGGATGTAGTCCGCGTCTTGCGACTCCGCGCCCTTCAGCAGCGCGGCCATGATCACGCCAATCAATGCGCCCGAGTAGGCACGCACCTCGAAGTCGTCTCGGTCACGGCCCGTTCGCTGCGCCAGCATGCCGGCGATGAGCGTCACCCCGTCGGCGAGCTGGTCGAGCATCCGCATCCGCAGCTCTGGCACCTCCAGGAACCAGCGCATGCGCTCCCACTGCGTCTCCGACTCCTCCGCGGGCAGCCCAAAGAAGACGGCTCTCATCGCGCCCCGCAGCGCCTGGATCGGGCTGAGCTCAGGCGGCTGCGCCTCGAAGGCGGCGATCATGATTGGGTCGAGGTCATCATAGAGAACGACATCCTCTTTGGTGGGGAAGTAGCGAAAGAAGGTGCTGGGCGAGATCTCAGCCGCCTCGGCGATTTGCTCCACCGTAGTAGCATCATAGCCCTGCGCCTCAAAGAGACGGAGGGCATGATGTTGGATGGCAGCCTTGGTCTTTGCCTTTTTGCGCTCACGCAGGCCCAGTGTCTGACGTTCATCCGGTGACGGCAAGAGTCCTCTCCTTTGCTGCCGACGTGGCCCCTCGCGACGTGATGACTTTATGCGCGGGCAGGAAAGCCAGCGTCAGGACAATACCCACTCCGGCGATACCCGCGCCGACCAGAAGGGCGGTATCCATCCCCTGGACGAACGCTCCGCGCACGGACGCGAGCAGCTCTGGCGAGCCGAGCTTCTGAGCTACCGCGAGCCCGCCGAAGAAGCTCTCTTTGACCACTTTCGC
>DASWAC010000536.1:0-2000 GCA_036391335.1 Ktedonobacterales bacterium | reverse complement strand
GCGGAGCACCAGCAATCCATGGATCAGTGGATCGCCGAGCTGTTCTGCCAGGGCTAGCGCCCGCTCGATATAGCGTGCTGCGCGTGCAAACTCGCCTTGCAGCAAGTACACCACGCTGACATTCTCCAACGCATAGGGGAGAATCGTTAACTCACCAACTGACTCGGCCGTGTGGATGACGTCCTCAAGCACCTGACTTGCCTCACGCATTCTCCCCAGCATCCGGAGTGCATTACCGCGCCGCATCTCAATTTGACACTGTAATAGCTCATCTCCAGCAGCTCGGGCATATGCGACGGCGCGCTCTGCTTCCTCCAGCTGCTTATGATACTGGCCCGCGATGTGAAGCAACTGGGCATAGATATCGTGGAGCAACGCGAGGGTCCGTGGCGTGATGCCATGGGTTTCTCCCAAAGTGAGGAGCGGGGTGAGCCGCTGAATCCCCTGCTGGGCCGTGCCGCGATCGGCGTGCACCTGGCCGATATGAACCAGACACCGGGTTTGGGCTTCGCTATCCCCATCCTCCCGATAGACGTTGCATGCCTGCTCGAAAGTGGTGAGTGCCTGCTCGTACCAGGTCAGGGCAGATAGCACTATCCCCCACTGCTCTCGGGCCGCGGCGGCGTCGAGTGGCCGCCCGAGATCGTCTAACCGCTCGACGAGCTCTCGGTATGCTCTCTCTGCAGCTATGTTGGCATGTATAGCGAAGGCACGATTGGCGGCCTGCTCGAGATACGGTAGGGCTTTGATGGGCTCAGCAGAGCGCGTGTAGTGGTAGACCAAGCGTTCGACCGGTACTTTGCCCCCAACCTGCTCGAGCGCCTGCGCCACCTCCAAGTGCCAGAAGGTGCGCCGGGCCATACCAAGGTGGGCCTCCACCACCTCGCGGATCACATCGTGGGCGAAATGATAGGCGTCGTTCTCCGCCTCTTCGACCAACAGACCCGCCTGGCGGATTGCCTCCAGTCCCGTTGCAATCTTGGCTAGAGACCACCCCACCTGGACACCAACGGTGCGCAAGAGGTGCAGAGTGGTACGGCGTCCTATGATGGCCGCAGCCGCGAGTAAGTCTCGTGCCAGTGCGGGCAGTGCCGCCACCCGCTGCTGAATGCTCTGTGCCACGTTCCAGGGGACGCTTGCCAGTCCCGCACGCAGCCCGCGCGCGTAGCTCGCCAGGTAAAATGGCCCCCCCCGCAGCGGTCCAGGACCTGCTCCACTTGCTCTACTTGGGCTGACTCCTCGATCAGGAGGCGCCCCAGCAGCTCTGCCGCTTCCGTAGGGGCAAGGGGACCCACCTGTGCCTGTTGCACCAGTCCAGCCTGCGCCAGATCGGCCACCATGATCGCCAGAGGGTGCTCCGAGCGCACGTCGGTCGCGCGATAGGCTCCCACGAGGCGTAGTCCCTCCTCTGCGCCCGCGTGGGCTAGCGTCGCGAGCAGGTCAAGGGCATCAGCACCCGCCCTGTGCAGATCGTCTAATACCAACAGCGTGCCTGCTGGCCCCGCCACGTTACGCGCGAAGCGGACGACGGCTTCGAACATGAGGCGTCGCTCCTGTTCCGAAGGGAGGATCCAGGCTGGAGTAGGAACGACTGTGGCGTCGGCAAACTCTGGCAGCAACCGCATCAACCACTCACAGCCCGCGAGCTCCTGACAGCGCTGCGCGGGTGTGCGGCTGGACAGAAAGCGTGTGAGGGCGCCCACTATGGGGGCATAGGGCTCTTGACCGCTGCGCCGCGAGCAGCCCCCGTGGAGCGTCGTCCACCCCTGCGCATAGGCTGTGCCGAGGGTATTAGCCAGCAGGCGGGATTTGCCAATGCCAGGTTCACCTGTGAGCAAGAGGAGCGGCGGACCTTCACCTGCCAGGTGCCGTACCAACAGGGCGCGTTCCTGGGTGCGCCCTACGAGAGGGGGCGCGAGCAAGCCAGGGGCCAGAGGGCCGCTGAGCGTGGGAGCAGAGGCGACGGCTCGTGGAACGCTCTTACGGTGTCGCGCCGCTGC
>DASWAC010000535.1:0-3774 GCA_036391335.1 Ktedonobacterales bacterium | reverse complement strand
GACTCGCAAGACGAGTGGCGGTGGTGGTCGGGGTCAGCATGGCGGCGAGCGCGACGGCGATTGCGGTGCGCCATTACCTCGCCACGCCGGCTGACCTCGAGAGCGAGCTGCCTGGCCGCGCGGTGATCGACCGGGGCCATGGCGGCGACCTCTATGCCACCGTTAATGGACCGGCTGACGCTCCGCCGCTCGTCCTGCTGCACGAATTCTATCCCGGCGCCTCCAGCTTCGAGTATCGCGGCCTCATGCCACGGCTGGCCGCGCACTTTCAGGTGCACGCGGTGGATTGGCTGGGCTATGGCATGTCGGAGCGGCCCCCGCTGCCCTTCACCGGTGAGTTCTACGCGAGCATGCTCACTGGCTATCTCCGCGACACCGTTGGCAGACCCGCCATCGTGATCGCCCACGGCCATGCGGCGAATATCGCGACCCGCGCCGCCTCGGATGCTCCCGAGCTGTTCGCGGGGCTCGTCCTCGTGGCGCCGTGGATTGATGCGGGCGAGCAGCTAGATCCCACGCTCTCGCAGACGGCGGCCCGCCTGGCCGAGCGAATGCGCCTGGGCTTCCTCCCCTATGCCGCGCTTACCACTCGCACCGTCATCCGCTGGCTCTCACTGCGCCGGGGTGATGCCTCCGCCAGCGAGGAAGCGCTCGACCACCAGCAGGCGAGCGCCCGCCAGCTTGGCGCGGAGCATGCGGCGCTCTCGATGCTGGCCGGAGAGCTCGATCTCCCCATCCAGCCGATGCTGCCTCTGCTGCATGTGTCTACGCTCATCGTTGGCGGCGAGCGTGACACGCGGGTGACACCGGCTCGCTTGCGAGAGCTGGCTCACCTGCGGCCGCACACTCCATTCGTCACGATCTCAGGTGCGGGCGCCGCCGCCTTCGAGGATCAGCCGGTACGCTTCATCGCGGCCATCCAACCGTGGCTGGCACAGGTGAGTCAGCCTGCCTCGGCGGCCGGTGGCACGGCGCCCAACGGGAGCGCCAAAGGGATCACAGCGGAGCCGGCGCCAGCAGCAGCAGCGCCACCAACGATGAGCACCCGCGCCTCCGTCGAGCGGTCAACGCCCCTTCAGGAGAGCGCGCCAGCAGCAGCCACGCCAAGTTCAGCCACAGCGGGCGTGGAAGATTCGACGCCGTCGGTGGTCATCGTCTTGCCGCCGGAGATCAGCACGCCCGAGCAGCTCGCCGCGCCGGCGGTTCCCATTCTCGCCGAGCGCAGTCTGGCGCCAGAGGATGCCGCAGCCGGTGCCGAAGTCGGGACCGCGCGACACAAGACGTCCACACCAGCCAGCGCGACGTCGCGCGCTTCCAAGCCGTCCTCCAGCAAGGGCGCTGGCGCCACTGCGGCACGGGCGAAAAGAGCCGGTGCGAAGAAGGCGATGGGTGACAGTCCGGCGACACCCGCCGCGAAGAGCGCCGCCGCGAAGAGCGCCGCCGCGAAGACGCGCAGTGCGAAGACGCGCAGTGCGAAGACGAAAGTCACCTCCGACGAGTCGAAGCCCGCGACGCCGAAGCGACCACGCGCGCCACGCAAGCCTGCTAGTGGCACGACGTACCCCGCCGCACAGGAGTAAGACCACCGCATGCAGATTGGAACCGCGAGCGCTCGTCCCGGCCAGATGGCATTCGGCCACCTGGAGGTGCTGCGGCATGTGGATGGCACACCGGAGCGCCTGCCGGTCATCGTGGCGGCGGGCAAGCACGACGGACCCTGCCTCTGGGTGACGGCGAACATTCACGGCGATGAGGGCGTCGGGCTGATCGCCGTGCAAGAGGCCATCACACGAGGGCTCGCCAAACGCCTCGGCGAGCTGCGGGGCATGGTGGTCGCGATTCCCTCGCTCAATCCGGCTGGGCTGCGCGTGAGCCGTCGCAAGCCGTACTACGACCCCGAGACCGATCCCAATCGCACGTTCCCCGACGCGGCGACCCAGGTGGATGACGACGATCCGCCACCACCGGTGGAGCTCGCCAGTGGCATCTGGTTCGACGTGATGCGTCAGACAGCGACCTATCTGGTGGACCTGCACTCGATGGACATCCAGGCGACGCCGTTCACGATTCGCGACCACGTGCTCTACCGCGAGAAGTCGCAGCTGGCGGCGGCCCGGCGGCTGGCCGAGACGACGGATGGCCTGGCGCACGCATTCGGCATCCCCGTCGTGAATGAATATGGTCCTCAGCGCTACATCGCGAAGAAGCTGCACCGGTCCACTGCGGGCGCGGCGCTGCACGTGGCGGGCATCCCGGCCATCACGCCGGAGCTCGGCATGACTGGCGATGTGGATCCACTGGCGCTGCGCGCGGGGGTGGCGGGCATTCGCAATGTCCTGCTCTGGGCCAATATGCTCGATGGCGAGCCGGAGGTGATCGACTGGATCCCCCGGCCCGATCTGGGCTATCCGGTGGGCCGTCTCTCGCATCCACGCTCGCCGCACACGGGCATCGCGCACAAGGTGGTGCGCCCCGGCGAGGTCATTCACGCGGGCCAGGTGGTCGCGGAATTGCGCGACATCTGGGGCCAGCCGCTCGACGGCGACGGTCTCATCCGCACGGCACACGACGGCTGGGTGCTGAGCGTGCGCTCTGGCGTCGGCGTCTTCAAGGGCGCGGCACTGTTGGAGATCGCCGCGCGTGACGACGAGCCACTAGTGCTTCCCTGGCCCAAGCAATAGGGCCCGCTAGCGAAAGGTCTGCGGCGGCTCACCGGGACGCGAGGGGCGCAGCGAGAAGGCGGACCACGTCTCGTTGATCGAGATGAGGGTGAGCCAGCGCAAGCTCGTCTGGCGCACAGCATCCCAGCCGATGTCGCGGGTGAGGTCCGTCTGCAGCTTCGAGCTCTCCTTGGGGAACGACAGCCACAACAGACTCACCGGCGCTAGCGCGGCGACGAGCTGGGGCAGCTGCGCCGCAACCTCGGCCTGTGTGCTCACGAAGGTCTGCATCCAGGTAAATGTGCCATCGAGCGCATCGGCGACCGTCACGCCCTCGGGCAGCGGATAGAGTGAGGCGATGTAGTCCGCAGGCGCGTTGATGATGGCGATGCGCTGGTCTGGCTTGATCTTGAGCTTCTTTGCGAGAGCGCTCTCTGCCATGTCATGGGTATCCTTAGAGTCGTGCTCGGCTAGATGTGCAGCACGTTGAAATAGACCCCTGCCACAACGAGCAGGCAGACCAGCGCGACGGTGAGCGGCTCCCAGATGCTCCCGGTCTTGAAGCGCCAATGGCGATTGGGAGGGAAGCCAAAGCGCTCGCGCCAGGGAAAGAGCCAGGGCACGCCACCTTCGGTGAGGCTGTCCGCGACGAGGTGGAGGAAATATCCGGTGAGGAGTCCGAGCAAGGCAACGCCGGGTCCGCTGGCAAGGAATGCCTCAGGCGGCAGGCCGACGTGCAGCAGGTGCGCCGCGTCAGCGTAGCCGTTGCGCAGGAGGAGCTCGCCGATGCCATATTGCACGCCGATGACCAGCGCGCCCATCATGAGGAGCCCCAGCAACGAGTGGAAGATCGTGCGGTGGCCGGCCAGGTGCTGGATGCCCCGGCTCACAGGCCCTAGCTTCTGGCCAAGGGTGCTGCGCGCGTTATCAATGTCGGGCGTGAGAGCGCCGAGAGCGGCAAAGGCGTAGAAGACGCCCTTCGCGATGAGCAGGCCCGTCGTGGGATGCGCGCCCGCGCCAAAGATGGGTGGCCCAGACCACTCGACGAAGCTATCAATCGCGACGGCTCCCGCGAGCCCAAAGACGACGTGAGATGGTCCTCGCACTGCACACT
>DASWAC010000534.1:0-2483 GCA_036391335.1 Ktedonobacterales bacterium | reverse complement strand
GCAGCCAGAAGCCGCCCTCATGGTAGGCAATGTCATAGTGGATGGGGGTTGGGTTATATTCGCCGGGCTTTGGTGGCGTGAACACATCGCCGTATCCCGCCGGGACCGCGATCGGATTCCCACTGGTATCCCGGGGGCAGGTGTTGGAGTGCACGGTGCAGTTGTTGGGGTCGTCAGGTGAGTGTCGGTTGATCGCCGTCCAAAATCCGGGCACTGACGGGACATCCAGATCGCCTGTCGTGACATACGTGTAGCTGACCATCGAGCCATGGTCATAGAATCGGGCGACCTGCTCACGCAGCGAGACGATGATGACCTTGCCGCCTGTCACGTTGTAGTATTGCATGAGCTGCAAGTCAGTGGCGTGTGGCTTCTCGTGGACGGGGTTGATGCGGGCGGAGTCGTCCATCGCGTTCACCTCGTCGGTCGCCGGATCGTAGTTGTCGAGCATCGCGCGCAGGTTCGTCATGAGCGAGGTGATCCGAAAATCGGCGGACTGGAAGCCCGAGTCGGTGCGTGCGTAGTTCTCCGGCTTCGACGCGGGACCGATGCCGATATCGTTGTCGAGGAGGCCATCCTCGCCGATGTACTCGTATGCGAGCGGATACGCCTGGCCAGCATGGTAACGTGGGTCGGGCTGCTTGTTGATGATCGTCCGATTCCAGACTGCGTCGGAGCGCACGAGGGTATCGAACTGCTTGTAGTCGTAGAGCGCCTTCGCCCGGATCAGTGGCGAGGCCATGGCGCTGTCGTGCTTGACGATGGCTGCGGCCAGAGCCGAATTGTCAGAGGTGGGGGCTGCCTTGGCCAGCTGGGCTGCGTCATCGTCGTGCTGTTTCTGGAAGCTATCGGCTGTCGGAGGGCTGCCATATTGGGCGCGCAGCGCGACCTCCAGCGGCGAGCTTCCCTGGAAGCCCGCAACGTACTGCTTGAGGAGGGAGATGCGCGCCTGGAAGCTATCGAGGAGGAGCTGGGTGATGAAGGGCTGAGCGGCGGCGGCGGTGGCCTGCACCTGGATGATCTGGGCATCGATCAGACTCGTCAGCGCCTGGTAGCGCGGTGCCGAGGCGGCCTCGCGGAAGACCTGCAGGTCGCTGTCGTAGAAGTCCTGCGCCGCCTGCGTGCTCACCCCCAGCGTGCTCAGCTTCCCAATCACCGCCTGCAGGGTCTGCAGCTCCTGGTATGCCGGCCAGAGCGCCTGCAGCGCCTGGGTGGCTTCGGGGGCCGCCGCACTCACCTTGGCGTAGTCGGCTGGCGTCTGGGCGCTGCTGTAGGCCTGGGTGGCCGCGTCGTAGCGCGCCTGGTAGGCGGGGACCTCGGCGAACTGCTCGCCGCGCCGCTCGTTGAGCAGGTCGGCGAAGGCTTGCAGGTCGGCCTGGGCCTGCTGCGCCAACACCTGGGGCGCGCTGGCCTCGATGCCCTGGAGCTGGGTGAGCAGGCGGTGATAGGTGCTGGCGGCGGCATCGTAGTTGTAGCCCAAGCCGCCCTCGCCCTTGGCGGTGCTGGCCTCCTGGCTGGTGACGGGGGCGAGGAGGCGCTCGGGGAGGCCGAGGCTGGTGCGGGCGTGGGTGAGCTCCTGGTCGAGCTGAGCCTTGTTGGCGTGGGCCTGGGTCTCCGCGGCGCCCCCGGCGCAGGCGCTGAGCAGGCCACTGAGCAGGAAGGTGAGCAGGAGCGCCGTCCACAGCCCCAGCCGGGGGGTGGGACGCGACTGGGGGATGCCAAACCGTCTCACAACGCCAATCCTTTCCAATGCCATCCGAGGTATAAGCATGAAGGAAGAGACAAGGGATACCTCTCGATGATACACCTAATTCGCGAATGCGCCAGCATTCTAAACCCTCTGTCCGCCCGCTACTTCGCCTGTGCCATGGCGCAATGACGCGTGCGCAAGGGATGAGTGAGCGAGGCAGCGTTTGGCAGGTCCTCGCCGAGGGGCACGGAGGTCAGCATGCCGCTGGGCAGTGTCGCTGCATAGTGCGTATGAGGAGCCCTGATCCAGCCAGCAACACATGCATAAGCGAGCGGGCATCTAGCGCCTGTCAAGACAAGACAAAGAGGCCTGGACAGCCAGGCCTCTCGTGCTTAGAGTGACAGATGTGCTGCTAGCAGCCCGTGGCCGGAGCGCGGAAACCGCTGAAAGGGTTCAGGTCGCCCATGAGGGTGTAGCGGCCGCCATTGGCGCTCGGAGCC
Organism: Ktedonobacterales bacterium; assembly: GCA_036391335.1. Taxonomy (GTDB): domain Bacteria; phylum Chloroflexota; class Ktedonobacteria; order Ktedonobacterales; family JADMIN01; genus DASWAC01. The sequence goes on along the minus strand of DASWAC010000534.1, from coordinate 293 downwards.
TGCGTGGCCTCCGAAGTCGTGTTTGGCGCCTGACGCATGAACCACGGCAGGAAGGTTTCATCCTCTGGATGGTAGGAGCCGTCGGCACTCTTCGTCCCATTCGGGTTTGGGCCCTGGAAGTAGGAATTTGAGCCCATCGCGAAGCCGATGCCTACGACTGGATCTCCGGTCTCAAGATCTCCGGTGCACCCATACTGAGGCGCCGTCGGTGTGAGCCATGGCTCGACCGTGTTGTTCACAAAGGGGTCATCCGCCCACTCCGCAATCTCATGGGACAAGGCATGGATGTCCTG
>DASWAC010000533.1:0-3238 GCA_036391335.1 Ktedonobacterales bacterium | reverse complement strand
TTCTCCACGATGGTATGCGCCTGGCCTGACTGCTGCGCTGTTGGATTGCTCATGTTCCCGTCCTTTCCTAGTCGAACAGAACGTCTCTTCAAGGTTCAGCGCCCTCGACGGACATCGTTCCTGCGACGCGTACCGGCCGGACGTTGCGCCTGCAGATTGCTCGCCGCTCTGCGTGGGCCTCTCGTAGACCTTGGGGTAAAGCGCTCATGTGCGCCACACATCACCAGCATAGCTAGTCTCGAGTGGCATGACCCCATGTGGACACTCAGTCTTTCGCAGGACCAGCGTTGCCTGGAGATCCTGAGTAAATGCGCAGGGACTGAGAGCGAAGCGAGGAGCCTTTGGGCAAGCTGTCGTGGCTGTCATCCGTGATGGCGCGTGCGCTCACACGGTTGTCGACCCACATATCCGCATTTGGATTCGCCGTGCAAACTCCTTGCACGCATCCTGCTGGGCCGCAGGCTCCTCCAAGCAGACGATGGAATTCGCGTAGATGAATGAAATTCCTGATCGGTCGCGAAGTCGAGTGCGACCGATCTATAGCAGCCCGCGCTGCGCCGCGACCGCAACCGCCTGGGCGCGAGTTTCGACCACTAACTTGTTGAAGATCTGGATGAGGTGGTAGTTGATAGTGCTGGGCGAGATGACGAGCTGGCGGGCGATGGCCTTGTTGCTCAAGCCTTGCGCCACCAGCCCAAGCACCTCCTGCTCCCGCTCCGTCAAAGGGTTCTCCCGCTGCGCGGCATGACCAGACGACCGCTGAGTAGTGTGAGTACTGCTGTCCGTATCCTGTGTAGACGGGGAGATGAGAGCACCTTGCGACTGCGCAGTATCTTCGAGCAGGCGTAGCGCAAGGGCAGCCATGTCAGCTGTCGAGAGGGACCGCCCCTCGTGATAGTCCGAGGTCTGCTCCGCCACCGTGGTTTCCCACGGAACACGTCCACCTCCTGTCGCCTGCCGCAGTGTGTCTGCGGCGCCCTGGAGCCGCGCATAGGCGACCGGATCGCCTTGGGCGCGCACAACGGCGAGCGTCGCTCTCACACCGAGGCTCAGGAGCCAGCGATCCCGCAGATGCTCACTCGTCTCCAGTACTGCACGGAGATGGAGAAGCGCTTTGCGCACGTCACCTTGCTGGCCCGCGATCACTCCGAGCTCGACATGAACGGCAGCCGTGAGGCGTGGGTCCCCTGCCGCCTCGACGACGTCAAGCGCCTCAGCATAGTGCGCCGCCGCTTCGGTGAGATTGCCTCGCGCGAGCGTGGCCACACCCAAGAAGAACAGCGCGATGCCAATAGGATACGGGTCGCCCACCGCGCGAGCGACGCTCAACGCCTCCTGCAGCAGTGGGACCGCTCGCTCCACCTCCCCGGCGTTCGCCGCATGCTGCCCAAGAAAAGTAAGCGCCCGTGCGAGACCGGCGGAATCGTGCCGCTGCTGGGCAAGTGACCGCGCCTCTTCCAGGCGAGTACACGCCGCGCTGAGCTCACCGTGCATGGTCAGCAGCGCGCCCGCCCAGCACAGCGCCATGGTGCGCAGGGTCCCCTCGTCCGAGCCGGCCTCGTCCCTCTGCGGCGCGCGGGCAAGCGCCTCTTCAAGCCAGCGTGCGCCTTCAGTATGATAACCGCGCATCCACCAGAAGTAGCCCAGTGCGGCTGCCAGGCGCAAGCCTGCTTCCCGCTCGGCCGTCTCATCCTGGTCGAGCAGCCACCGGAGGGCCGCCCGTAGGTTGTCGTGCTCGCGCTCCAGCCGCAAGAACCATGCCCGCTGATCGCTCCCTCGCAGGAAAGCATCGGCGCGCGCAGCCAGCGCCACGAAGTAGTGAGCGTGCTCACGCTCGGCCGTCTCATACTCGCCGGCCCGCTCGAGCTGCTCGCGGGCATACTCTCGAAGGGTCTCGAGTACGTGGAAGACCGACAGGCCGTGTTGATCTTCTACCTCTTCCTCGTCCTCCCCCTGCGCCAGCATAATGAGGCTCTTTTCCGCCAGCGAGGCTAATCCCCTGAGCGCTAGCTCGGGAGTGGCCTCTATGCCCAAAACGGCGGCCACCGCACTCGTAGCGACCCGACCGACAAAGACACCGAGGTGGCGGAATATCCGCTGCTCCTCGGGGCTGAGCAAGTCGTAGCTCCAGGTGATGGCGGCCTCAAGGCTGCGCTGTCGCTCGGGCGCGTCGGGCGCGGACGACGCGAGCATCTGCAAGCGATCGCTTAGCAGCCGCACGAGGACCGGTAACGAGAGCGCATCCAGGCGCGCGGCTGCCAGCTCGAGTGCGAGGGGCAGTCCGTCGAGATGGACAACCAAGTCGGTCACCAGTTGCGCGCGCGCCTCAGTGAGCGCGAAGCCGGGGCGCCGTGCGCGTGCGCGATTAAGGAAGAGCGCAACCGCAGGAACTTGTCCCAACTCGTCCAGGGAAAGCGGTGTGGAGACGTCAGGGACCGGCAGCGGGTTGATGCGCAAGATGTGCTCCCAGCGGAGCTGCAGCGGGACGCGACTCGTCACGAGCATGGGGATCGCAGGACACACCGCGAGGAGGTCGACGAGCTGAGCGGCTGCCGGAAGTACATGCTCGAAATTATCAAGCAGCAGAAGGATCGCGCGGCCTTCGAGAGAAACCCGCAGCCGCTCCAGCAGAGGCGCGCGATCCGTGGGTGAGACGCCGAGCGCGCGGGAAAGGGTTTGCAGTACCAGCGTCGGATCGCGTACACGAGCGAGATCCACCAAAACGATCCCATCGGGGAACACGCTCGCAAGCTCGGACGCTGCCGCCAGCGCCAGGCGGGTTTTCCCTACCCCCGCTGGTCCCGTCAGTGTCAGCAGGCGCACGCCATCGACCACGAGGCTTGCTCGGATGCGCTCACGCTCCTCCACCCGGTCGATGAGGGGAGTGGGCTGAAGGGCGAAGAAAACTCCAGCCTTGTCAGCATAACGGAGCTCGCGCTGCGCTGAAGCAGGGATTGGGCGCTTCTCGTGGGTAGGTGAATCGGACGCCTCGATCAGATCAGGGCTGCCCGCGAGGTGGCCAGGAGCCAGTTGCGCCGCCGCCTGGCGCTGTGCATCCACCGGACTGGCCTTGGGGGTGCGAGGAGTGGACGTCTTGTCTTCCATAGGTGTCCCCTGCTCTAGCGAGAGGAACATCCGTGTGTCGGTCCCGCGCCTCAGTCTACCTCGATTTTGCCCACTCGTCTACCCTACCTGTGTACTCATCAGGTAGACGTGATGCTGCTCGACGCTATCTCCC
>DASWAC010000532.1:0-1856 GCA_036391335.1 Ktedonobacterales bacterium | reverse complement strand
TGCGCCACGTCTGGTCGCCGTGCAGGCCAGTGGCTGCGCACCCGTCGTGCGGGCATGGGAGCGCGGTGAGACCACCACCGGCTTTTGGGAGGGCGCGCGGACGGTGGCGGCGGGTCTGCGGGTGCCGGGTCCGCTGGCGGGCGGCCTGATGCTGCGAGCGCTGCGCGAGACCCGTGGCACGGCGCTCGCGGCGGATGATCCCGACATCATCGCGGCGCTGGGTGAGCTGGCGCGCCACGGGCTGTGGCTCTGCCCAGAGGGCGCGGCGCTCCTGGTGGCCGTGCGGCGGCTGCGGGCGTCTGGCTGGCTGCGCGAGGGCGAGCGCGCCGTGCTGCTGAACACTGGCTCCGGACTGGTCTATCCCGATGTGGGCACGACATAGGCGACGGCGCGGGCTATCCCTTCGCCCCGACGAAGACCAGGGCCTCCTCGGCGAGCGCCAGCCAGTCCAGTGTGGAGGCCGTCGCCAGCGCCAGCCATTCCTTCATCTGGCGCCCGTGGCCGGGGTCAAAGCGCGTGCCATCACCACTGGCGACCAGGGCATCCACCCGCGCTCTGGGCAGCTTCACCACGAAGGCATCCTGTGAGGAAAGCATGGCGAAGATCTTGCCGTTGACCTTGAGAGCGGACGAGCCAAAGCCCCGGCCGTCGGGGGAGCCGACCGTCACCCCACGCTCACCACTCAACGATTCGACCACTGCCGCATAGCGATTCGCTGGCTGTTTCATGCCGCGCCCCTTTCTTGCCATTGGATTATAGAACTATTGTACTATAATTTGCCCGCTTGGCGCGCGGGGAGGACTCGCGAGCGCAGGGGACGATGGCTGCGGCCAGCCGAGAGCAGTGTATCCACCACGTCAGGCGCAATCGGTCTGAGTCAGAGCGAAGGCAGTGGATGACCCGCGCGCCAGGGCTCGTGGAGCGCCGGTGGTCTCGGCAGCTGGCAGGCGACTGCAGCGCGCGGTGCTACTTCGTGGCGAGGGCTTTCGTGATGAGCTGGGTGGCCTTTGTCACCACCTCGGGCGGCGTGGCGCTCGCAACATCCCAGGCGGGCTGCCGCTGCGAATAAACCGCGATGATCCACGTCTTGCTGCCGGTGACGATCCACCCAGTCGTGTTGATGTCGAACCCTCCGAGGTCGTTATTCGGGGCCCAGCCATCCTTCATGTAGACCTTCGAGCCCGCGGGGGCCGCTTGCCCAACCCCATATTGCTCATCTGACTCGATATTGCTCAGCAGATTCAGGACCACTGTGCGATCGGCGCTATTGAGGATCTTTCCCTGCTGCAAGAGGTAGAGCAGCTGCACCACGCCGGCGGGTGTGCTCTCGGCGCAGCCCCACCCAAAGTTGCATGAGTGATAGGGGAGCCCATGCGCTTTATAGAAGGCGGACTGGCCAGCGTCGTAGCCCAGCGCGGCATAGAGTGGCTGGGCCCCAGGCGCGTAATCGCTGCTGTTGAAGGCCCCATTTCCGTTGGCGGATTGCTCGATCATGGGGGTGATATTGTCCATCTCGAACTGGGTCAGCGGACGCCCGGCTTTCTCGGCCATCTCCATATACGAGAGCATGATGGCAACTTTCGATGAGCTGGCCAGGGTGAAGTAGCTGTCCTGATTGCCGCCATACTCGACATTGTGGCTCACGTCAAAGACCGCGACGCCGATATCCTGTCCCTGGCTGTTGACATAGGCCGCCAACTCAGGCGAGAGCTTGTCGAGCGTGAGCATTGGCGCTGGGCCCGACGGCACGGTCGCGGTGGGGCCGTTCACCACCCTGGTGCTGGTCTGTGTCCCATGCGAGCCCAGCAGCTTGCTGACCTTCGGCCACGCCAGAACTCCGCCAGCCGAGACTGCCA
>DASWAC010000531.1:0-6410 GCA_036391335.1 Ktedonobacterales bacterium | reverse complement strand
AAAGGCGGGGTCGCCGATGTCAACGCCTAACGGCTTCAAGAATGTCGCCGCTTGCGCGAGTGGAAACCAGCAGAGGGCCACTAGATCAATGAGGAACTGCTCGGCGCCGTCGTGCCATCCGACCTCCTCTTGGAGGACCTGCACGGCGTCATGCAAAGTGGTGACGAGCCTGGGCAAGTTACCCAAATAGCGGCCCCCGCTCAAGGCTTCCCATTCGGTGATGCGGACAAAGTTTGGGTGCGTGACCAAAAAATCGAAGAAGCGCTCAATCACAACGCGCAGCCCTTCTTCCGGTCGCATTTCTGGGTGCTGCGCCTGCTCACGGAGGAGCTTGAGGAGGTCGTGGGTTAGCGAGAGCGCAAAGGTCCGTTCCAGGACCGCCCGATACAAATCTTCCTTCGAGCCAAAGAAGTAGGTCGGTAGGCCACGCGTAACCCCGGCTCGGTCACTGATCTCCTGCAGGCTGGTCGCCTCATAGCCGTGCTGCGCAAACAGCGCTTCAGCCGCGTCTAGAATCGCGCTCTTGCTGGCTTCAGCCGCCTCAGCTCGTCGGGTCCGCTTCCCCTGCGTGCTATCCTGCCTACTCATGGCCGCTTCCGTTCTCAAAAGGACCGATGGACGTCTCGCCGTGCGCGTTCATTCGCTATACGTATAGTGACTTATAACGCGAAACCACGGCGCACGTCAAGAGCGCTTGCCAATATGCGCGGGCATTCAGGATAATGTGACGTCAGAAAGAAGCTACCGCATGGCAGAGCCAGACCTGCTGGTCACAAAACTCACCATCCCTCCGGTTCGGGCGAACTTGCTGCCCCGCGCCCCCCTGACGGAGCGCCTGGATCAGAGCGTCGCGTTCCCCGTAGCCCTGCTCTCCGCTGGGGCGGGGTTCGGCAAAACCACGCTGCTGGCTGCCTGGGCTAGCCAGTTGCCGCGCCCGGTTGCCTGGCTTTCGCTGGATCACCTCGACAATGACCCGCTCCGCTTCTGGAGCGCGGTGCTGGCGGCCCTGCGTGCGTGCATCCCCAATTTCGGCGAGGCGGCTCTGGCGCGGGCGCGCGTGCAGCAGCCCCAGCTGATCCCCTTCCTGACGACGCTCATCAATGACCTGGCAACCGTCGGCCAGGAGATCGTGCTTATCTTGGATGACTACCACGTGATTGATGAGCCGAGCATTCACGCCTCGCTGCAGTTCCTGATCGAGCATGCGCCTGCCTGTCTGCACCTGATGATCTCCAGTCGCATTGACCCGCCCCTGGCGTTGTCGCGGCTGCGCGCATGTGGCCAGCTGGTTGAGCTCCGCGATGCAGACTTGCGTGTCAGCGAGCACGAGGCCTCCGGTTTCCTTCGGCAGATCATGGGGGCGCACCTGAGCGCCGAAGACACGCACCGCCTGGCGCAGCGCACGGAGGGCTGGCTCGCCGGCTTGCAGCTGGCTGCGCTCTCGCTTCCCAGGCATGATGATGCTGGCGCCTGGGTCGCGGCGTTTAGTGGCAGCCAGCGCCTCATCCTGGACTACGTGCGAGATGAGGTGCTCGCGCAACAGTCGCCGGCGATCCGGCGCTTCTTGCTGCGCGTCAGCATCCTGCCGCGCATGAACGCGGAGCTGTGTCAGGAGGTGACAGGCAACCGGGCCAGTCGTGAGATGTTGGAAGCGCTTGAGCGCGCCAACCTCTTTGTGGCTCCCCTCGATGGGCACCGGCAATGGTATCGGTTGCACGACCTCTTTCGAGAGGCGCTGATGGCCCATCTGCAGGCGACCCAGCCGGCATTTGTCCCCACCCTGTATGAGCGCGCCGCCCAGTGGTATGACACTCACGGATTGCTTGCTGAGGCAGTGGAAGCCGCACTCCATGGGGGAGCATTCACCCGCGCGGCGGGACTCATTGAGCGCTCCATTGACCAGCGCGGCTTTCGGAATGCGTATCATACACTGTGCCGCTGGCTCGGGCAGCTGCCGGAGGAGATCATGCAGGCTCAGCCCACGCTGAGCTTCTGGTATGCCCTCTCCACCATGTTTACCTCTCTGCGACTGACGCCAGCCGCGTGGGCGCGCACCGAGCGTTTCCTTCTTTGGGCGGAACAGGGCTTTGAAGCTCAGGGGCAGCAAGAGCAGCTTGGCAATGCGTGGGAGCTCCATGCCGAGCTGGCCTTCTTTCAAGACAATCTCACCAACATGCTGACACTGGCCCGGCAGGCAGCACCACTGCTCTCGCCGCAGAGCCTCATGTTTGCCACCAATTGTCTAGCGCAGGGATGGGAAGACTTGCTCGCCGGCAATCTGGACACGGCATGGAAGCGCCTCCTGGAAGGTCGCCGCCGCGCGGAAAGCCTTGGCTCGATTAGCGGCACCGTGGGTGCATTGCTCTTGTTGGCAGAAGCATGCTTCGCGCGCGGCGAGCTGCATGAGGCGGCACGCTACTGCCGGCAGGCGCTCGCGTATGCGGACGAATATCCGCAAAGCCTCCAGCAGCAGCTGATGACCGCGACAGGGAGCAGAGATCCATTCTTCGCCTCCTGGGCCTACCATAACCTGGCGCGGCATGCCTACGAGTGGAATGACCTTGCAGCCGCCCAGCAGATGCTGGCAAGCGCGGATGTGCTGGGCGAGGACTCAGCGGGAGTCGTCCACCTGTTGACTTCAGGTGGACTGATCCGAGTCCGTCTGCTGCACCGTCTTGGAGCGACAGCAGAGGCCGAGCGTATGCTAGAGACCTGGGAGCGGCGCACTCACTTTCCCTGGGCGCGGCGAGCCCTACGCACCTGCTGGGCGAGGCTCCGGCTCGACATGGGCGATCTCTCCGCTGTGGAGCAGTGGTCCCGCGCGCGGGCAAATGACTTCGAGGTCTCGGCTCATGGACCAGCGCAGGACCCGCGGTATATAAAGCAGGAGGAAGAAGCGCTGCTCGTGGCTCGCCTGGCCCTTGCGCAGGGGCAGGCTCAGACCGTGCTCCAGCAGCTTGCTCCCTGGAAAGCGCAGGCAGAAGCCCAGGGACGCGCCCATGCTGTGCTGGAAATGCTGATCCTGGAGGCTGAGGCTCACGGGGCTAGTCGAGCGATACCCCAGGCCCAAAGCACTCTGTGGCAAGCCCTGCGATTGGCGCATCCAGAGCGGTATCAACGCCTGTTTCTGGATGAAGGGCCGACGATGGCTGCCCTCTTGAAGAGCGCGCTCAACGCCATCCCGGAGCACGATCTAGCCGTCTACGCACGTCATCTGCTCGACACGCTCGAGCGCGAAGGCGCGAGCATGCCTGGCAGTCAGCCACCCGCTCCGTTGCCACTCGCGGAGCCGCTCACCCCACAGGAGCGGCGCGTCTTGCGGCTCGTGGCCGAGGGTCTTTCCAATCAGCAGATCGCCATGCAGCTGGTGATCTCGGTGGCCACCGCAAAGAAGCACGTGAGCAATCTCCTGGGCAAGCTGGGAGCAGCAAATCGAACCCAGGTCTTGGTGCGGGCACGGGAATACGATCTGCTGTAGGGCCTGTCGGTGGTGCCTTGGCGATCGCACCGGCGCGAGCGCGCCCGCGGCGCGTCGTTCCGCCCCTTGCCGAATGCTCCTCTCGTCTACCACCTTCGGCTTCCTGCCGGCTCTGCGCCTCCCTCCGCAAAATACTCCTCAAGGGTATCCTTTGGTCTACTGCGTCCGGGCTGGCTGGCACGCTATCCTGGCCGTGGAGGCTCGGACGAGCGGCAAGAGCTGGAACGGAGCGAAGATTGGCATGCACTGTCGCATCCGCATCAAGGGCCACCTGGACCCCACCTGGCAGGAGTGGTTTGAGGGGCTCGAGATCGCGCATGAGCCTGAGGACACGTCGAGTCTCTCTGGCTCACTTAAAGACCAGGCAGCCCTTCATGGCGTCCTGTCGAAGTTGCGCGGCCTTGGGCTGGCCGTGCTCGCGCTGGAGACAACCGAGGCATCCTCGGCGGAGGAGCCAGAGAGCCAAGAGTGACGGCTCACCCTCCGCACCAGACGGCCACGAGCCATACAACCAGGCGGCAAGCAACGGCTGGCCGCCACTGAAAGCGAAAGGTGTCAGATGAAGATCATCCCGCATGGGAACAACCTGTATCAACTCAGCTACCTCGGCTTCGTCAACTGCTATCTGGTGCGCGAAGCGGACGGATTCACCCTGGTGGACTCAGCGGTGAAAGGCTGCGGCAAAGCCATCGTCCGAGCCGCACAAAGGCTCGATCGGCCCATTGTGCGCCTGCTTCTCACGCACGCCCATGTCGATCATGTTGGCGCGCTCGATGAGCTGCACGCACTCCTGCCCGACGCAGAGGTGTTGATTTCGGCCAGGGATGCACGCTTCCTGGCGGGGGACATGAGTCTGGACCCCACCGAGCCAGTTGATAAGCTACGTGGTGGCTGGCCGGCGGTCACGACCCGTCCCACGCGGATGGTAGAGGACGGCGACCGTGTTGGCTCGCTGCAGGTGATTACCTCGCCAGGCCATACCCCTGGCCACGCCTCGTTCCTCGATCTGCGCGATCGCAGCGTGGTTGCCGGGGATGCCTTCCAGACCCTGGGAGGGGTGGCGGTGTCGGGGACGTGGGTTCCGCTCTTCCCCCTGCCGGCGATGTCAACGTGGCACAAGCCCACGTGCCTGGAGAGCGCCCGGAAGCTGCGGACATTTGCGCCGACCCGAATGTCCGTGGGTCATGGAAGCGTCCTGGAGCAGCCCCTGGCCGCCATGGACCGCGCCATTGCCGCGCTGGCCCGCGAGCTGAAGCGCAACGAGCAGCGCCAGGCCGCGTAGCGGCGACTCGTGGCGCCATAGCACGCAAGACGCTGCCGCTGGTGCTCGCGCCAACCCGGGTTAGCCTTCGTAGCGCTGGGTGATCTCGTCCCAGCGGGGCGGCGGGCCGGGCAAGGGCGCAGCGGATGGCGTGTGGAGGGCGTCGAGCAGCAACGCCAGGTAGCGGTGGCGGAGCTGGCGGGCGCGCTGCTCGTCACCGGCGTGGATAGCCTGCAATTGCTCGAAGATCAGGGTGAGGTCGGCAACGTCAATGTCAGGCCGCAGGACGCCAGCGGCCCTAGTGCGGTCGAGGAGCCGCTGCGTGGCGTCGTGCGCATCTCGGCCCAGGCGGTAAAGCTCCTCCGAAGCGGAGAAGCGCCCAGCGAAGCGCAGCGTCAGCGATCCGGCGCCCTCGTCCAGGCTGCGGCGCATGAAGTGGGCAAAGGCTGTCCACGAGTCGCCTTCGTCGGCTAGCGCGGCGTCGGCGGCGGCGAGGTAGTGCCGCAAGCCGTCAAGCGCCAATTGCTGCAGGAGCGCGTCCTTGTTGAGGTAACGGCGGTAGAGCGCGCCAATGCCCACACCAGCGCGCTCGGCGACCGTGGCGATGGGCGCCTCTGGATTGGCGGTGAAGACAGCGCGCGCGGCATCGAGAATGCGCTGGTCGTTGTGGGCAGCCTGCGCCCGCCGGCCGTTTAGCGGCGGTGCCGAGGTTTTCGCCATGGATCATATCTCCAGACAGCTCTCCGACAAATACTTGAACGAATAATTCCGTTCTGGTATACTCTATCATACCAGAACGGAACATTTTGTTCCGATACAGTTCTGAAGAGTAGAGAGGAATCTCACTATGGCCAAGCATGGCAAGTCGCAAACGACTGCCACCACGACCGGCGCCGCAATCCGCCCCTTCCGCGTAGATATCCCCCAGGCCGACCTGGACGACCTGCGCGAGCGGCTGACGCACACCCGCTGGCCCGATGAGCTGCCCGGCGCTGGCTGGAGCCGCGGCGTGCCGCTGGGGTACCTGAAAGAGCTGGCAGACTACTGGCGCACCGGGTACGACTGGCGCGCCTGGGAGGCCAAGCTCAACGTGTACCCGCAGTTCACCACCACAATCGATGGCCAGAACATCCATTTCCTGCACGCCCGATCGCCCGAGCCGGATGCGCTGCCGCTGATCATCACCCATGGCTGGCCCGGCTCAATTACCGAGTTTCTGGACATCATCGGCCCGCTGGCCGACCCTCGCGCCCACGGCGGTGATCCCGCCGATGCCTTCCACCTGGTTATCCCTTCGATTCCAGGCTTTGGCTTCTCCGGGCCGACTCACGACGCCGGATGGAACACGACTCGTGTTGCCAAGGCATGGGCTGAGCTGATGCACCGGCTCGGCTACGAGCGTTATGGCGCTCAGGGTGGCGACATGGGCGCGCTGATCGCTCCCGACCAGGGTCGCGACGCCCCCGACCACGTCATCGGTGTGCATGTCAACGCCGCCACCTTCGGATTCATCCCGCTTGAGCCGGTGAGTCCCGATGAGCTGGCAACCTTCACGGAGGCTGAGACGCTGTGCCTGGAGCGCCTCAATCAATTCATGAGTGATGGGAATGGGTACATCCAGATTCAGTCCACCCGGCCGCAGACTCTGTCATATGGGCTGACCGACTCGCC
>DASWAC010000530.1:0-1667 GCA_036391335.1 Ktedonobacterales bacterium | reverse complement strand
TCTCGGCCTGGGCGCTCCTGAGCCGCCCATTGTTGCAGGCGGGCCAGTTGCCGGGTGAGATCCTCCTGCTGCCCATGCCCACTTACCCGGCCATAGAGCACGAGCAGCCGTTCCTCATTCACGCCTTTGAGGCGGTCGAGTTCACTGCGAGGAATCCGCATCTCCCGACCTACCCACAAAGCTTGGAGGTGACCTGCTTTGATCCAGCGACGTACCGTGATGGGATGGACCCCCAGTTCCTGAGCAGCTTTCCCCACGCGGAAGAGCTTCGCTGGCTCCTTCCCCATGACGGTCATCCCTCTAAAAGCACACAATAGTATAAGAAAGATATACTTCTCATGCTACTGTTGTCAACCCTTGCCAGGCCAGTGGATAGCGGAGGTCATGTGGCAGATACGGTCAAGCAGAGTCCCAAGCGCAGCCACCTGCTCACGGCGCTGGGCACACCCTCATTTGCCCTGCTCTGGTCGGGCCAGGCCTTCTCTACCTTTGGCGATGGCGTCTACTTCGTCGCCCTGGCGTGGCTCATCCTGCAACTGACCGGATCGGCCAGCGCGATGGCGGCGGTGCTCGTCGCGGCCTCTATCCCGCGTCTCATCTTCCTACTGGTGGGCGGGGTCGTCGCGGATCGGCTGCCGCGGCGGCTGGTGATGCTCTGGGCCGATCTCGGACGCGGCGTGGCCGTGGCGATCATCGCCCTCCTGACTTTTCAGCACTCGGTGCAGATGTGGCACCTTATCGCGCTCGGTGTGTTCTTCGGCTTCGCACAGGCCTTCTTCATCCCTGCCTATGCCGCGCTCTCACCCCTCATCGTGCCCCAGGATCACCTGCGCTCGGCAAACTCGCTCAACGCGCTCAGCCGCACCCTCAGCGGGCTGGTCGGCCCAGGGATTGGCGCCGCGCTGGTTGCCACGGTGGGCATCTCGTGGGCGTTCGCCTTCGATGCGCTCACCTTTGTCGTCTCGGCAGCCTCGCTCGCCTTCGTCACCGCGCGGCCGCTCACGCCAGCAGCGATGCCAGCCGCGGGACGCATCAGCGTGCGACAGACGTTCGCCGACCTTAGCGAGGGCTTCAAGTATGTCGCTGGCTCAGCCTGGCTGTGGGTCACCATCGTGCTCGCCGCTGTCGCGAATGTGCTACGCGCGCCGTTCGCAGTCTCGCTGCCTCGCCTGGTGAACGATGGCTATCCCCAGCAGGTATGCTTCTCCGCCAGCGTCAGCGGCGGACTCCACCTCGACGGCGTCTGTCTCTTCGGCAGCATCAGCGTGGCGATCTCCATTGGCGGCATCGCGGCCACAGTGCTCACGGGGATGCTGCACACGATTCCCCGGCGCGGGCTCGTCGCCTATCTGGCCTTGCTCTTTGGCAATGTGATGATGCTCCTCTTTGCCGTGCCGTGGGGGCGTGAGATTGGCCCGTGGATGCTCTTGCTCGCGGGTGCGGCCGACGGCTTCGCGGTGATGGTCTTCGAGGTGATCTGGGTGACCGTGTTGCAAGAGATGATTCCGGCGGAAAAGCTGGGCCGGGTCAGCAGTGTGGATTGGCTCGGCTCTCTGGCGCTGGGACCAGTGGGTATCGCCCTCATCGGCATCTTGACCGATAAGGTAGGCGCGGCGCTCATCTTCGGGGGGTGCGCGCTCCTCCTGGTGGCGGTGGATGCCATTGGG
>DASWAC010000529.1:0-9674 GCA_036391335.1 Ktedonobacterales bacterium | reverse complement strand
AAAGGCCTGGATGAGATGGAATGTCGTCCACACATGCTGACCAAGCATGCTCGCTACCTCGGCGGAGGCCACCTCGGCGAGGGGCGTGCCACCTGACCAGCCGCCGACGAGATGCAGCAGAGCATCCACTCGCTGATGCCGCACCATCACTGCCTCCGCGGCCGCACGGGTCGCATCGGCGTCGGTCAGATTCACCGCATGCGTGCTGATCTGTGCCGGCGGCGTCGCGAGGGACTGTGCCAGCTCGCTCAGCTTCGTCATGTCGGAGCTCAGCAGCGCAAGTGATGCCCCTGCCTGGGCAAAGGTCGCCGCGACGACCTTCCCCAGCCCGCCGGTGGCGCCGGTGATGACGATGACGCGATCCTTGAGGCTCACTCGTCTGTCTCCTCGACTGTCGCGATCTGCGTGTCGCTCATGCCCTCCACGATGGGACGATCATCCTGCTCGACCAGATGCTCCTTCCCGTTGAAGTCTATCAGATGCCCAGACTTCTCAGCCTTTGTCTGCAGGTAGAACTCGTTGTGTGGGTTCGGCGGGATGACGAGAGGAATGCGGTCCACGATCTTCACGCCACGCGAGGTGAGGTCGGCGATCTTGCGCGGATTATTGGTCATCAAGCGAATGGATTTCACCTTGAGCGAGTCGAGCATATGCGCCGCGACATCATAGTCGCGCTCGTCATCGCGAAAGCCCAGCGCCAGGTTGGCTTCCACCGTGTCATAGCCGTAGTCTTGCAGGCCATAGGCGCGAATCTTGTTCACGAAGCCAATGCCACGGCCCTCTTGCCGCAGATAGAGCAGCACGCCATTTTCCTGCTGGCCAAGCATCGTCAGCGAGGCTTCGAGCTGGTCGCGGCAGTCGCAGCGGAGGGAGCCAATCGCGTCGCCGGTCAAGCACTCGGAATGCAGCCGGACAGGCACTGCCTCAGCATCGGTCACGTCGCCGCGCACAAAGGCGGCGTGCTCTTTGCGGTCCCGCTTGTTCCAGAACGCGACGACATGGAAGTCGCCAAAGCGCGTGGGCAAGTCCGCGATGGACGCGATCTTCACACATGTATGGTCTATGCCATAGCCCGCGCAATCATGCTCGCGGTTCTCATCAAGCAGCTCTTTGATCTTCAAATGAGTCAGCGCCATCCAGCCACTCCCTATGCTATTGCTTGCTCTCGACAAAGTATCGCAGTGTGACTCCCCCGTCGGCATCTCGTTCCACGCTCTCCAGCGTCAGCGCGACCGCCTCATCGCGGGCGAGGCCAGCCCCCGCCGCCAATGTTGGCGCATGTGACCCACCGACGATCATCGGGGCGATGTAGACGCGAACCTCGTCCACCACGCCCAACGCCAGCAGGGCCGCGTTAAGTGTGCCTCCACCCTCGATCAGCAGGTGACGCACCCCCGCGCCCGCCAGCACGCGCAACACCTCCGTGAGGTCCACAGGCACGCCTTCAGTGAGATACACCTCAGCGCCAGCCGCGCGCAACATCGCGAGCTGCGCCTCGGCGGTTCGCTTCGTGGTGAAGATCATTCGGCGCGCCGGCCCAGTCGTGAGGAAACGGCTGTCGGGTCGCAGTGCGGCCTTCGTCACGATGCCCACCTTCGTTGGGTTCTCCGGCAGCCCGCGAGCGACACGCTCGGCGCGCCGTGCCGCCGATTTCACCGTGAGCCGTGGGTCATCGCCGAGCAGAGTATGCCCGCCTACCATAATGGCGTCGCACTCAGCGCGTAGCTGGTCCACCCGTGCCATATCCCCAGCGGAAGAGATCGCCGCGCCATGTCGCGCAAACGTGTCCGTTTTGCCATCAACTGTCATCGCTACATTGATGATGAGAGAGGGTCGGCTGCCAGTGCCAAACGCAGATTGCACGATGGTCACAGTCATAATCCTCTCCACGGCCTCCCGGCGCAAAACTACACAAAAGATAGCACAAGGAGTACGCCCACGCAAAAGAGGAGGTTGCGGCAGGTGGCACGGGATGGAAGCTCGACGGATGGAAGACCGGGATTCCGCGTCGCACCCGGTGAAGCGCGCTCAGCTCAGCGGAACCGGGACGCCGATGAGCTTGCCTGCGCTCCAGATCAGCGCGAGTGATTTGCCGTTGGGCGCGATGAGGGTCAGACGCTTCGAGTCACCGATGGGCGTCGCGGGAAGATACTGCCCGCCAAGGGTGAGCGAGGCCCCTGACGTCGTGTAGCGGATGAAGCGATTGTTCACCACGTCTGAGACGATCAGCGTCGTGCCGCTCGCCGGGCTCACGGCCAGCGAGGTGCCCGCGCCAAAGAGGGTGCCCTGCGGTGAGGGGACCACCGGCGCCGGGACTGGCGTCGCGATGACATAGTTGTCCGCTTCATTGAGCGGCGAGATTGGCAGTGGCGCCTGAGCCACCACCGACTGGCTCGAGCTGCCCGTCGTAAATGAGATGGAGCCGTCGGCCAGCAGGCTAAACACCCCGCCGGTCGCAGCCGCGAGCGCCACCGGATCATGCGTGAGCTTCGTCGTGGCGGCCGGCCCCTTGGTCGTGTCGCCGCTAAAGGTCCACATGCCAGGGGAGCCGCTGCTGCCTGACGCATAGCCGATGTAGACCGCGCCGCTGTCCGAGGTGATGGTCACCGGCTTCTCCGCCGCGGGCGTGGGCACGGCAAAGTGTTGTTGCACCTGCACGGTCGTCGCGCCGCCCGTGGCCGGTGTCTGGAAGGTCACCGCTTGCACCGAGTAGGAGCTATCGGAGCCTTGCACCAGTGCCAGCAGCGTAGACCCCTGCGCGGTAATCCCGAGCACTGCCTGCACATTGGCCATGGGGATGGCGACACAGGTCACCGCGCCACCCACAGGGTTCAACTGAGCGTCGGTTGGGATGCCCAGCCAGAAGAGCACACCACTGTTGACCGCGAAGGTAGGCAGTGAGCCGGCCGTTGGCGCGGGCTGATGTGGCTGTGCGGGTGGCAGCGACGCGGGCAATGTCGCGAGCGAGGTGACGCTGACGAGGGGAGCCGCCGCGCTGGCGCCAGGGGCAATGCAGCTCGCACTGGCGTCCCAGGTGGAAAAAGTGGTGTTGTCGAGCGTGCTGAATTTCGCCGCCTGCTGATAGCGCTGGGTGGTTGTCTTGATCGCGACCGCCAGATCACCATTGAGCAGATCACGCACTGAGGAGATCGCGGAAGGGTCCGCATTCGTATCGGCGGCGTCACTCAGCAGCTTCGTGCGTTGCCTCGCCAGTGAGGCCAGCGCGGCAGCGGGATCCTGTGAGCCGGACTGTGTGATGGCCACCTGTGCGGAGGCGACGTCTGACTGCAAGCGCGAGGTGGCGGAACGCTTCTGAGCGATAGGCCCGTAGATGACGTACCACGCCCCCACCACAATGGCGACTAGAGCCACCAGCTCCACGGTCCGCCGGATGAGGATCACGCTGCGGTTCCGCTTCCGTGTGCGTGAGACAGGCGCCGTTCGTGACTTGCCTTTGGCCGTCGCGGGCTCGGCCGTCACCACGGGCAACGGCTGGGTCACACCCTCTTCGGCGGGTTCGTCGGTGCCTGGCAGATGGAGCTGTGCCTGCGGCTCTGGCACTTCGAGCACATGCACCACGAGTGCGGTCACATTGTCTGGCCCCCCGGCCTCGTTCGCCATATCAACCAGAGTGCGCACCGTCTGATCAGGCGTTTGATCCGCCATCAGTTGGCGAGCCATATCGGCTTCTTCCACATAGCCATGCAGGCCGTCGCTGCACAGCAGCACCCGGTCACCGTCATGGAGGGTCTCGATGAAGAGATCAGCCGTGACCGCCGGCTGCGTGCCCAGGCTTCTGGTGATCACATTGCGGTGGGTGTGTCCACGTGCCTGCTCCTCAGTGAGCAGCCCATAGCGCACCTGCTCGGCCACCCATGAGTGGTCTTGGGTGACCTGACGCATCTCGCCGTCGCGCGCGATATAGGCGCGGCTATCACCGATGTTGACGACGAACGCGCGGCCATCCTCCAGCACCAGCGAGACGCACGTGGTTCCCATGCCGTTGAGCTCGGGATGCTCTTTGCCGTGGTCATAGATGGTCGCGTTGGCTTGATCCACCGCCGAGGCAAGCGCTGAGATGACATCGGGGCCTTTGTTCGCGAAATAGGCGTCGCGCAGCGTATTCACGCCGAGCTCCGAAGCGACCTCGCCTGCCGCATGGCCTCCCATGCCGTCACAGACCACAAAAAAGGCGCCGAGTCGGTCGAGTGTCGCTTCATCCGCGGGAATGAAGTGCGCTACGTTGTCTTGGTTGCGCTCTCGCTTGCGACCTACGTCGGTCTGATGCGCGACCATGATGCGCAGCTTCTTTGCCATCAGCGTAACCCCCCGGCCCCGAGCAACCTCGTGATGTGCCACACGCTCGTGCCACACATTTGCATGGGCCTATTTTACATACACTCTATGAGTGACGCAACAGCTTACCACCCGTGTGGTGGTCGCATGCTACTATTCAGTTTGACGCATAAACTCGCTTGCGGTGACATCTGGATACGAGCCAACGCTATGACGCCGGTCGATCAACCTAACAATCCTACACCATCACATGCCACGATCGTGTTGACGGTGACGGCTGACGGCGAGCCCGCCAGCTCGATCGAGCAAGCCGCGGCCATCTTGCGCGCCGGTGGGCTGGTCGCGTTCCCCACCGAGACGGTCTATGGCCTCGGCGCCGACGCGACGAATCCGGCCGCGGTCGAGCGCATCTTTCGCGCCAAGGGGCGACCCCATAGCGATCCATTGATCGTGCACATCGCCGAGCCAGAGGATCTGCCACGGGTCGCGCGTGATCTGCCCGCCACGGCGCAGGCGCTCGCAGCGCGCTTCTGGCCGGGACCGCTAACCCTCGTGGTCCCTCGTGGCGCACACATCCCCGCGCTGGTCGCAGCGGGCGGTGATACCGTTGGGGTGCGTGTGCCCGCCTCGCAGGTTGCCCGCGCCCTCATCAGGGCTGCTGGCGTGCCGGTGGCCGCGCCCAGCGCGAACCGCTTCATGCACACCAGCCCCACCGCCGCGGCGCACGTGCTCGCCGACCTGGACGGACGCATTGACTGCGTGCTGGATGGCGGCCCCAGCGCTGTGGGGGTGGAATCCACCGTGCTGGACCTGACAGAGAGCCCGCCGCGCGTGCTGCGGCCCGGGGGCGTCACGCTCGAAGCCCTGCGCGCGGTGCTGCCGGATGTCGAAGGTCCGGCTCCCTCGCCTACGACGGGAGGCGTTGCCCGTGCGCCAGGCCAGCTGGAGCGCCACTATGCGCCACACACGCGCCTGATCGTGTTCGATGCGCAAGGGTCCCCTGCGCTGGATGCGATGCGAGCCACAGCTAAAGCCGCCCATCAGGCTGGCGAGCGCGTCGGCGCGCTGCTGGCCACCGGCGAGGCTGGCGCGCTTCGCGACGTGTTGGACGTCATCGAGCCGTTGGGCGAGGGCATCGAGGACATCTCGCGCCATCTCTATGCGGGGCTGCGCACCCTCGATGCCGCCGGGGTGGATGTGATCCTCTCGCATACTTTTGGCACGGACGGGCTGGCGCTGGCGGTCACAGATAGGCTGCGGCGCGCGGCCGGAGGCATGCTCACCGCCGTCTGAGCGCGGCCTAACTCATGCTGGCGGCATTGACCTCAGCAGTTCCCAGCACGCCGTCCAGCGCCGCCAGGAAGCGCGCGGGCTCCTGAATGAAGGGCAGGTGCCCCGCATCGGGAAGCACGACTTCGAGGGCGGCACCAGTGCCCAGCGATTCCGTGGCCCGCCGCGAGGCGGCCTGTGTGACCAGCGGATCGAGCTCGCCGCGCACCACCAGCGCCGGCGCCGACACATGGTGGGCCAGCGCCACCAGCGCCTCGGCATCCATCGTGGTCAGCCCGCGCCAGAGCGCCGACATCGCAGCGACGGTGGCGCTCGCACCGGCATCCTTGCGCTCAGCGCGAATGCGCCGCACGATAGCTTCTGTCTCCGTGGTCGTTGGCCCCAGTGCCAGATCGAGCAGGGTCAGCATGGCCAGCCGCATGATACCCGGAGTCCCTAAGGCACTACCCACCACCTCACCGCTGAGCGTCGGCTTGCCAAACCCCAGGGGCTCCATCAGGCACACGCCAGCGACACGCACCGGCCGCGCCACCGCCATGTGGATCGCTGCTGTCGCGCCAATTCCATTGCCCAGGACGACCGCGCGCGCGATGCCCAGCGCATCCATCACCTCTCCGGCGAGGCCGGCAAACGACTCCGCCCCATAGCGAAAGCTCTCAGGCGAGGGCCGCTCAGATGCGCCAAAGCCGGGCCAGTCGAGCGCGAACACCTGCCGCTTGGGGCTCAGCGCGTCGAGAATGGGACGATAATCCTGCCAGATGAAGCCAGCGGCGGGGAGCAAGAGGAGCGGGAGACGCGAGGGTTGCCCGCGTGGGGCGTCACTCATCGCGACGGCGACTTTCACACCAGCGGCCTTGACCGCGCGCTCCGCAAGGCGCGGCGGCTGCGGAGCGGATTGCTCATCGGCCATGATGGCTAGACTCCCGTCAGGCGGCGCCATCACCATAGACGGCGAGTGCGAAGGACACTATCTGAGTAAGATAATAGCGCAAGGGGCCCTCGCTCAGCCGCCGGCGGGCCTTGGCGAAGCGCTCGATAGCGGGCCTCAGGTACGCGCGTGCCGCATCGGCGCGCACCTGCGCGAATAGCGCGTCGGGCGCGAGGCTGATCGCGTGACGCCTGGCCTTCCGCTGGGCCGCCAGGAGCGAGATGATGCTCAGCTTCCCTGCTGCGATATCTGGCTCCCAGGTGCCGATGTCGTTCGCGAGGCGAATCACACGGCCCGCCGCCTGCATCGCTATCCCAGCCTTGCGCCAGGCACCGGCCGGCCGCTTTTCGAGCGCCGCCACAGACGCCGCCACAGCGAACATCCCTATCGAGACCTCGCCGTTGCGCAGATAGTCTTCAACGGATGGCAGCGCCCGCTGTGCGGCCAGCGCATTGTTCCAGAGCAGCTCCTGACGCATCGTCGCGACGCAGCGCATCAGCTCGAAGGCGACGCGCCGGCTCGACTCCGCGCCTTGCTCAGGGCCAGACGCCTCACGCCAGGTCTCATCCGCGTCGCGAAGGAGCCCTGCCAGGCTGCTCTGGACTGCCTCACTCGCCACAGCCTCACTCGCCACAGCCTCGGTCGCGGCAGCCACGCCTCGTGGGAGGCCAGACCGATGGGCGACCTTCGTGGAGAGGAGACGGCTCGCCGGACCCATGAGCGCCGCGAGGAAGCTGTCAGCCCTGGCAGGGTCGTCACGCATCATCTGCGCGAGATCGCGATCGAGCATGTCATCTACGACATAGATCCACGTGACGACCTCGGCGATAATATGACACGCGGCTGCCGTGGCGTCTGGCGGCGCCACCAGTGCGCCGTAGAATGCCGCCTCACCCAGGTGCTCTTCACTCATACCATGGGCGACCGCCCATTCGCCAAGCGCATGCCGAAGATCTATTATGCGCTCCAGGCGAGCTCGCTCGGCATCATCGGCAGTACCTGGGCGATGGTGCGCCACCTGGCCCGCCCAGTCGAAGCCCGCCACCGGCGGATGGTCCGCCGCCTGGAAGGCCGCGAATACGCTCATGATGTCGCCGGCGCCGCCTGGAAGATTGGGCATGAGATGGACTCCCGCGCGCTAGGCCTCGACGGCCAGCCAGGTGACATGGAGCGCGGCCAGCACGGCCGCATAAATCACACGCGTGGGCGCGTAGAGGTCCTTGTCAACCCACATCCGCGGCAGACGCGCTGAGAGCGTGAGCTGCGTGAAATGCGCCAGCAGCCACTGGCGTCCTCGCTGCATGAGGTCCCGATAGCGCTGTGAGCTCACCACATCGCGATTATCGAGGCGTCTATGCAACGCATGAAGTGAGAGCAGCGCATAGGCAGTCTCTTCGAGTGACGAGCCACGCATCCCCCAGCCGCCATCATGGTGGGGCGTGCTCACCAGCCATCGCATGGCGCGCGCCAGCCGCTCACCAATGTGCTGGCCGCGCACCTGCGCGAGGGCCGAGACGACGCTGTGGGTCGCATAATAGGGGCTGATGTGCCACTTGTCTACCCACCCTCCGTGGTTCTCTTGGGCATCCAGCAGGTAGCTCACCACCGAATCGTGAGGGCCGCCATCCCCAGGCATGGTCAGCGAATCCACACTCAAGAGCGCCTCCAGGGCGTGGGCATTGACGCTCGGTGAGGGACTGCTCTCGGTGACGAAGCTCACATAGCGCCCGTCACGCGTGAAATGCTTCAGCGATGCGGGTGCGGTATGTGCCCCATAGCGATTGAGCACGGCGATGGTCATGGCCGTGTCATCAACATCTCGTGGCAGGCCGGCGACCCTGGAGAATCGAGCCCCATCATCGCTGAGGCTCTCTCTCAGCCACAGCAGCGTTGTGCGCGTTGGCTCGTGCTCGTGTGGCCGTGGGGCACAGTGGCCAAGCCAGAGGTAGTGCAGCACCCATGCGCACTCGAAGACGTCGAGCGGGAATGAAGCTGGCATCGCGCCGCTATGGCGGTCGGCCATCTGTCGCACCCAGGCTGCCGCCTCCGTGTCCCAGGTCCGCGCGCGCGAGAGCACCGCGGCGGTGGCAGCGGGAGAATAGCCGTAGCAGCCACCGGCGCGCAAGCTGGACACTCGATCATAGTCTATCTGCTGGCCTAGCGCTTCCAGAGCATGAATGAGCGTCGAATTGCCCGCGTAGAGGTCATCGAGTGGCAGACGCTCTAGCGCCTCCGCACGGCGTGCGCGCAGCTGGGCCTCGCCAGGGAGGGTAAGCATCACCCCGGCTTCCGCCAGCTCATCGAGCACATTGAGCATCAGCAGCTCGATCTGTGGGGTGTCGGCAGGCTCGCTGGCCCACCTGGGCAGGGCGCGCTCGAGGTAGTGGCAGGCACGGCGTGCGGCCCGCTTGGCGCCGCGGGCAGGCCCAGCTCGCACCAGCGCCAGCAACGCCGCCATGGTCGGCAGCACTGACCAGGGATAGGGCTCCCCCCACGATCCATCGCGTTCTTGCGCGCGCAGCAGCGATGTCAACACCTCAGGAAATGCGAGGCGATCGGGCGCGTCGCGATCACGCACCAGCGCCACCCAGGCTGTCTCATAGGGAGACGCCGAAGTCACTCCGCTGCCATGCTCTGGGTCGAGGTCACGCTTCATATCGGTAAGCAGGGTTGATACGTGCCACAGGAGGCCAGCATGTGTCCGAATATCGGACGGCCGCTGAGCGATGCGCCCCAGCATGAAGGGGGTGACTTGCATACCGAGAACACTCCAGTTCAACCAGCGGAACTAGTCTCAGGCCCGCGCAACTTGCCATCACACCACGTGTGCGCTCAACGCGAGAGTGGCACCGTGCTCGCTGCCTGCGGAAGACTGGAGGCCGTGGCAAAGGGCAGATGCACGAAAAAAGTGCTCCCTTCGCCTTCCACACCTGTGCTTTCCGCCCAGACGCGCCCCCCCATGGCCTCGGACATGACCCGGCAGAGATAGAGACCGATGCCCGTCCCCGGCACCTTCGAGGCAAGGTCGCGCGGCAGCCGGACAAACCGATTGAAGAGGAGTGGCATCTGATCTGGAGGAATGCCGTGTCCAGCATCCTTGACCTGGATCTCGACCATCGGCGGGGTGGCGGGCTGGCGCCGTCGCCACATCGTGAAGCCG
>DASWAC010000528.1:0-2376 GCA_036391335.1 Ktedonobacterales bacterium | reverse complement strand
GATGGCTTTCTCCTCGGGCAATACGGAGTCGCCTCGCTGCACTTTCACCATCCCGCCGTCTTTCTGACGCAGACCGCCGGCATCAATGATGTGGCGAACGGGATCAAGGATGGCGCGGGGGCAAACGGCGTCACTGTGAGTAACAGCGATATCGTCTTTGTCCCCTTTGCTGCGACCAACTTCGACAACTATCTGCTTCAGTTCCAGTCCGAGGGGGTGGATGGGCTCATCACACAGCTCGATCCATTCAGCTACGTGCGCCTCTATCAGTCGATGCAGCGCACCAACAAGATATTCCCCCATCTCGCTGGCGCCGGCATGGATAAGCAGAGTGTAGATCAGTCTATTGGCTCGCCACTGATTGGGGTGCACAGCTTCATGCCTGCGCGTGAGGCACAGGGTAATCCAGACGGCAACGCTGAGATAGCCCTCTATAACAGCACCGTCGCCCAGTATTACCGCAGCCAGGTGCCCAACATGGACGCCTTCTCAGAGGGATCTTGGGTAGCATGCCGTGTCTTCACGGCGGCGCTACGAAAGCTGGGCGCGAATGTGACCCGTGAGGGGCTCGTGCAGGCGTTGAGCAGCGGCAGCTTCAGCACCAATGGAATGACCCCCACTTTGGACTATGCTTCGGCTAGCAGCTCGCATGGCGCCGCGCACTGCGCGCTGTTCATCACCTACACCTCCAGTCAGCAATGGAAGACCGTGCAGGACTTCACGTGCCATTGACATCTCGGCTGGCTCAGCGCGACGTGTGACATCCTGACTGGCTGACTCGTGGCACCATGTAGGGCGGTGCGTCGTTGAGCAGCCAGACGGGGTGAGATGTGACAACTCAAGAGCGCGTGCGTACCCAGCTTCGGGCGCTCCCCTCAGTCGAGCGGCTGCGCCAGGTGGCCATGACGAGCGGCCAGCTAGCGTCTGCTCCCGCCGCCCAGGTGACGCGCGCCGCGCGCCAGATACTCTCTGCTGCACGCGCCCAAGTGCGCCAGGGCCACAGCGCTCCGGAGATGCCAGAGCTCGTCCGCCAGGTGGTGCGAGCCCTGGGCGCCAATGCGCTCCCGCGCTTGCGATCCGTCATCAATGCCACCGGCATCATTCTGCACACGAATATCGGTCGCGCGCCGCTCTCAGAGGCCGCCCTCGAGCAGGTGATGGCCGTCGCACGGGGGTACTCAAATCTGGAGCTGGACCTCGATTCCGGGTCGCGTGGCTCACGACTGGCTCCACTGGGTGACCTTTTCACCAGCGTCACGAGCGCCGATGCCGGCGTGGCGGTGAACAATAACGCGGCAGCGGTCCTCCTCGTCCTGTCAGCGATCGCCAGTGATGGCGAGGTGATCGTCTCGCGTGGCGAGCTCGTCGAGATTGGCGGCGGCTTTCGCATTCCCGATGTGATGCGTCAGAGTGGCGCTCGCCTGGTCGAGGTCGGCACCACGAATCGCACACGGGTGGCTGACTATCGCGCGGCGATCACGCCCGAGACACGAGCGCTGCTCGCCGTGCATCCGAGCAATTTCCGCGTCATTGGCTTCACGGAGAGCGCGCCGCTCTCAGAGCTTGCCGCGCTCGCCCATGAACATGGTGTGCCAATGATCTACGACCTGGGCAGCGGCTCGCCCCTCGACACCGCGACCCTCGGCATCGCCCATGAGCCTACCCCGCAAGAGGCTATCGCAGCTGGCGCTGATCTCGTCTGCTTCTCAGGTGATAAGCTCCTTGGCGGCCCCCAGGCAGGCATCGTGGTGGGTCGAAGTGACCTTATCGCACGCTTGAGGTCACATCCGCTCATGCGTGCGCTGCGGCTAGACAAGATGACGTTGGCAGCCCTCGAGGTGACTCTTCGCGCGTGGGCCACTGAGCAGGAAGACACGCTGCCGGTCGTCAACATGCTGCGAGCCTCGATTGAGGATCTGGCCGCGCGCGCCGAGACATGGGCATCCCATCTGCGCGCCCAGAATCTGCCGGCGGCGACTGAGCCAGGCTTTTCCGCTGCGGGCGGCGGCTCACTCCCAGGCGAGCAGCTACCCACCACGCTGTGTGTGCTGGACTGCGATGCGGCATCGGGGCAGGTCGCAAGTGAGCCAGGCGCGCAAGGCGATATCGCGGCAAAAGTGGCCCATGCGCTTCGCATTGGGAGCCCATCCGTCATCACTCGTGTCAGCCGAGGGCAGATCCTCCTCGATCCCCGCACTGTCTCTCCTGGCGAAGATGACACGTTGCTATCAGCCGTTGTGTCTGCGTTTGGTTCGGTCACCGTCACGCAGGCAGCGCTATAGCTCACGGCTATAGGAAGCGCAGCACTGGCTACCTCGGCACACTTCGGCGCGCCTCGCCTCAGGGGCTCCACGCCGTCTCAGCATACCTCCTCCC
>DASWAC010000527.1:0-6301 GCA_036391335.1 Ktedonobacterales bacterium | reverse complement strand
TACTCGCATAGCCAACGGGAGCGCCATTTGCCTATCGCGCTCGATGTGCGCCATACTGCGTCATGGTGCGCTGGAGAGACGCTCCATGTCCTCTTTGCCCGACACGTCAGGGCTGTTCCTGTGAGGCGAGCATGACCGAGTTTGACAAAGCCTACCGCGAGATCATCCGCCGGGTGATGACCGACGGCTATGAGGAGCGCAACGAGCGCACCGGCCACGCCGTGCGCGCACTGCCGGGCATGACCATCGAGGTCGAGGGAGGCTTTCCGCTGCTCACGCTGCGCCGCATCCCGGTGAAGCTCTTCATCGCGGAGCAGGTCTGGTTCCTCACCGGCAGCCGGCGGCCAGATGACGAGCTGCAAAAGTTCACCCACATCTGGGATGACTTTGCAAATCCCGGCGGCGTGGTCACCGCGGCCTACGGCTTCCGCTGGCGGCACCAATTTGGCCGCGATCAGATTGCCAGCCTCATCAGCCTGCTCGAGCGCGACCCCTCATCGCGGCATGGCGTCGTCATCGCGTGGGACCCCGGCTCAGACGGGCTAGGCACCGGGACGGCGCGGAAGAATGTGCCGTGCCCGTACACCTTCACCGTGAATATCATCGGTGGCGCCCTGCACATGCACAACATCCTCCGCTCCAACGATCTCATGCTCGGCTGCCCGCACGATGTGGCGGGCTTTGCGCTGCTGCAGCGGATGCTGGCGGCGCGGCTGGGCGTGCGGCCGGGGAAATATACCCATTCCATCTCAAACGCGCATATCTATGACCTCCACTGGGCCCAGGCTCGCGAGCTGCTCGAGCGCGACCACGAGCATCCCGAGATCACGCTGGACCTGCCCGCCGAGACACTTGCCCGAGCCGAGGCGAGTGACTATGCTCTGGTGGGCGAGATCGAAGCCCGGCTGAGTGCCCAATATCATCCTATGCCCAATCTCAAAGGCTTGAAGCTCGTCGTCTAGCCGGGGAGGCTCGTTGCCATGCGCGTGCTGCTGCTCGCGGCCATCACCCTCGATGGGAAGATCGCCCGTCGCGACGATGAATTCACCGGGTGGAGCTCAACGGAAGATAAGCGCCTCCTCGCGCGCACCACACGCGACGCGGGCGTCATCGTCATGGGCAGCCGCACCTTTGCCACGCTGCCCCGGCCGCTGCCCGATCGGCTCAACGTCGTGCTGACACGCACCCCGCCCGCATCCGCGCCCGAAGGCGTGCTCTACCTCACCGGCGAGCCGGGCGCCGTGCTGGCGGCTCTCGAAGCGCGCGGCTTTACCACCGTGGTGGTCTCGGGTGGCGCGCATGTCTTCCATGCCTTCATCGAGGCGGGGCTGGTGGATGAGCTCTGGCTCACGTTGACACCGCATCTCTTTGGCGCCGGCATCTCTCTCGTTGGCGACACACCACTCGAAGCGCAGTTCGAGCTGCTGGAGGCGCGACCACTGGGGCCCGGCGAGCTGCATCTGCGCTATGGCCCGCACCGTGAGGCCACCCCGTGAGCCAGATCCCTCTAACCCTTGCCATGCCCACGCTGGTCGATCTGCTGGCCGCCGCACACGAGACCCTGCTGCGTGACGGGATGCGCCACGAGACGCCACGCGGCCCGACGCGCTCGCTCAACGCGGTGACGCTCACCTGGCAATCGCCTGATGCGGACCACGCGCTGCCTCTGCCTTGGACTGCGCGCGATGTCGCCTGGTATCTCGACACGTTCGTCTCGGGCCACACCGAGAACGATCCCGCGCGGCCGCGCGACACCGGCGAGCTGGTCTTTCCATACACCTATGCGGCTCGCTCGCGTTTCTGGGATGCCGGCTGGGGCTATCTGCATGCGGCAGCCATGACCCTGCGTGAGGCAGGGTTGCATCCGGCGCGTCTCACCGCCTCGCGCCACGACTTCGCGGCGACTCTGGCCACGCTGGGCGAGCGGCTGCACCTGCAAACGGTGCTGAGCCTGTGCGCGGCGTTCCCACGCGAGGCGCTGCTGCGCTGGCTGGCGAACCCCGCCGAGGTGGCCGCGCTGATGGCTGGGTGGCGACGCGACACCGTGGCCAGCGCGATCGACGATATCGCTGTGACGCCGGGCTCGCGCCGGGCGGTCGTCACCTCGCTCAGCTATCCTCATCTAGAGGACGCGCTCATCCCTCGCATGGGGATGCCTCCCTATCAGCTCTTCCAATACCTACCCGGTGAGCAAGCTGAGCCACTCGCGACGATTCATGTGCACCGCTCGCTGGATGTGCTGGGTGGCGTGCCACTGGACCTCCATCATGACCTGCTCTGGCTGCGCGAGGCCGCGCGGCAGACAGGCCGCCCGGTGGGCAGCATCACCGTCGTGGCGCATAACCTGCACCTCTACGAGCGGCCTGATCTCGCCGATCGTGATGGCGAGGATATCGAGACGTGGCTCTGCCGGGTGACAGATGGCTATCGCACGGGCGATGAGACCGCGGCGCGGCTGCTCGCGGAGCCTGCCTACGCGGCCAACGCCGACCGCATCTGGGCGCGGTGGGACCAGGATGACTAGCAGCAGAGACGAGGAAAGCCCATGAGTGTGCTGACACGCGACGATTTGCTCGTGCGCATCGAGCGCGGTGAGCTGAAATTCGAGCCAGCACTGGACTCCTTCCAGCTGCAAGGGCACAGCGTAGACCTGCGGCTGGGCTCCACATTCCTGGTGCCGCGCCAGTGGGAGCTCACCAGTCGCGGCCGTGAGGCGCTCATCTTCGATCCGCTGGCGGGCGGGCACAGTCACTTTCAATCGATCGAGCTGGAGCAAGGGCAATTCTTCGATCTGCTCCCCGGCGAGCGCGTGCTTGTCTCGACCCTGGAGCGCATCGTCGTCCCGCCGGATATTAGCGGCGTGCTCTATCCACGGTCCAGCATGAACCGCCAGGGGCTCGAAGTGCAGCTCACGGGCATCATTGATGCGGGCTATAAGGGGAGTCTCATCGTGCCGATTCGCAATAGCAACCTCACGTCGATTGTGCGTATCTATCCCGGCCAGCGCTTCTGCCAGGTCGAGTTCACGGCGCTCTCGCACGAGATCGAGCCGCGCCCCAGCCGCTATCAGGGGAAGGATGTGGTGGTCGGCGCGCTGCCCGAGCTGGATGTTGACGAGGTGGCGCTGGTGCGCGCGGGCGATATTGCCGAGCTGAAGCGCCGCTTCCCCATGCAGGGAGCCAGCTAGGTGTTCATCACCCTGGAAGGCATCGAGGGCTCAGGGAAGTCCACACAGGCGCGGCTCCTGGCGGATCGGCTGCGCGCCGCCGGGCGAATCCCCCACCTCACTCGCGAGCCGGGTGGCACACCGCTCGCCGGGGCCATCCGCGCGCTGCTGCTGCGGCCAGATGACGCGATGGAGGCTCTCGTTAGCGCCGGCCTGGCCTCGCCCGAGACCCCGGTGGATCACATGCTCCCGGTCACGGAGGCGCTGCTGCTCTCGGCGGGCCGGGCGCAGCATGTGGCGCGCATCCGCGAGTGGCTGGCCGCGGGCGAGGTGGTTATCTGCGATCGCTTTGCCGACTCCACGCGAGCCTATCAGGGCGCGGCGCGTGGCCTGGATGACGCGACCCTCACCACTCTCGAAGCACTCGCCACCGGTGGGCTGCGGCCGGACCATACGCTCCTCTTTGACCTGCCCGTCACGGCAGGGCTCGCCCGCCGGCGCGGCGCGACGGATGGCGAATGGAACCGGCTCGACGCCGAGCAGACCGCCTTCCACGAGCGGGTGCGCGCCGGCTATCTGGCGCTGGCTGCCGCCGAGCCGCAGCGCTGGGTCATCCTCGATGCCACCGTGCCGGCAGACCAGCTTGCCGAGCGGGTCTGGGCCGCCGTGAGCGGATGGATGTAGGCCCGTTGGCCGTCGTGACAGGTCGCTATGAGCTGCACATCTGCCATTCACTGTATCATTGCCTGGAATGCACGCCTCGCGCTATAGTGTTCGACGCCGCGAGCGCCGAGAGCTCTATCTCGCATCTCGCAGCCGAAACTACGAGAGGAACAAGACAGACAATGCACTCACACGATCAGACAGCGCTCGCGGAATCTCAAACACGAGATGCCCTGGCCAACGCCGACGCATTGCGGATTGCTGGCCGCTGGGGTGATGCCTCTGCCCTGTTGCGTGGCGCGGGGCCAGCGGCAGCGCTGGCAGGCAGGGAGGTACAGGGACGGCGAGCGCTCGCAGCAGCTCAGGTGCTTGCCGATCAGCATATCTTCGCGCGCGTGAAATCCACGGCTGAGCGTGAGCGCCTGCTCGATGAGGCGATGGCCCATGCGGACGCGGTGAGCTCAGATCCCCTGCGGGCGGCGGTCTGGGATGCGAAGGGCTGGTCGCTGCACGCCGCATTCATCACTGCGGAAGATCAAGAGGAGAATCCTGACGAGCTGGCGTGCTTTGAGCGCGGCCTTGCCATGCGGCGCGCGATGGGCAATCAGCGTGATATCGCGGAGTCACTCTTTCATGTCGGCCTGGTCTATGGCGTGGTGCGAGACGATGACTTGCAGGGGATGCCTTACTTTCAGCGGGCCTATGATCTCGCCAAGCAGGCTGGCGACACGATACTGCAATCATACGCCATTCGACATCTTGGCTATGCCAAGCATATCGCCGGAGATGAGTCAGCTGCCCGCGCCGGGATGTTGGAATCGCTGAGACTTCGTGAGGAAGCTGGCTTCGTGCCAGGGATCGCGTATGCCCTGCTCCCGGTCGCGGAAAATGAGCTCGCCCAGGGCGACCAGTCTGCTGCCCTGGGATATTACAGGCACGCTCGCGAGATATTCACGAGCCTCGGCCTTCCGCGGCAGGTCGCCTGGGTGGATGAGCTCATCGCCGCCGTGGAATGACCACGGCGCTCACCGACTGGCGCCGGGGGTGAGACTCGACGTCTGGATGCTCAGGTCATCGAAGGCGGTCAGGGTGACGACACTCTGGCCGGTGTCCAGATAGGTCACGTTGACCGTGTCGCCGGGCTGCACCAGTGGCAGCTTCGCGCTGAGCGCCAGCCCCGCCTTATAGATGACCGTCTTCCCTTCGAGCAGGATGTAATAGACGGTGTTGCTATTCTCCGTCGCGGCGGCGATGCGCGTCACCTTGCCCTGCAGCGAGACGATGTTCCCTCCCGACGCCGGGTTCCCGTGGATGTTGGCGTCCGCGAGCCATTGTGAATATTGGCCGAGGGCATCGGCGCGTGTGTCGGTCATGACCACATTCGCGCCGTTGAGATGCTGGGCGCTCACCATGCCAATCCCCTGGAAAGTCTCCCCAAAGGGATTCTGCCGGACGAAGGTGGCGACCCACGTCGGCTCACCATAGATTTGGTAGAGCCTGATGCCCTCCACATCATAGCTGCGGATGTTATGCGGATTCGACTCGAAGGTGTGCAGCACGTTGTCGCCTGTGCCCACGCCCGCCAGCGGATAGAATGTCGCTGTGCGGTCGCGTGTGCTGAAGAGTACCATGCCCGTGCTCGACTTATCGGTTCGGGCGCTGGAGGTCATCGGGACGAGCCAGACTGGCTGATCCACACTGTTATAGACCAGCTCCGGGTCGCTCGCGGGCGCTTGCTGGTCCTTCCCCGACGGATTGAACCATGGCGCATTGTGATAATTGCCCCACCAGGTGAGATATTGGGTCACCACAGCCGCCGGGATGACGCGATCCACCCAGCTGGGCACGTTATGTGGAGCGAAGGATTGCACACTGCCGGTCTGGGGGTCCGCCAGCAGGACACGGGTGACGACATCGCCCGTGAAGCCGCGCGTTGGCTGCATATACGAGATCGTGTAGAAGGGCCGCCACGAATCATCCACTTCGAGGGTGGGGTCCTCCAGGTTCCCGAAGATCTCCCCGCTCAGATAGACATGCCGCACGAGGTCTTGATTGAGGATGGCGCCAGGCACATAGCGCATGTGGAAGCCGGTATGCAGCACTGGCGACACGTTTGGGTCCTCGGCGTCCACCGCGACAAATCCGGGGCTTTCCCAGTTGCCGAGGTTCGCCCAGACGTTGTTATAGACCAGCGGCGCGACCCAATAGAGATGCTTATTCACTGACTGAAGGGTATACGCGCTCGGATCGGTGTGATATTGCGAGCCGAGATTCTGCCCATTCGAGGCGAGGGCTTGCTGGCCGAGATAGGCTGCGACGCCCTGTGTCACCATGACGAGGTGGGTGACATCCGTCTGTGGCAGGTCGGTATTTTTGGCGAGGGTGACCTGAGGAATGGCCGCGAGCGCCTTGGCGTTTGGGTCGAACCAGGTGGAGAAGATATTGATGCCACCGTTGATGATGATGGCGATG
>DASWAC010000526.1:0-5138 GCA_036391335.1 Ktedonobacterales bacterium | reverse complement strand
GGAGGATGCGGCCGGGCATGGCCCCGATGTACGTGCGCCGATGGCCGCGGACCTCCGCCTCGTCGTGCACGCCACCCAACGAGACACGGATGAACGAGCGGCCCATGGCGCGGGCGATGGACTGCCCCAGCGAGGTTTTGCCCACACCTGGCGGCCCCGCAAAGCAGAGGATCGGCTCGCGACTGATGGCCGGGCTCGGCTTGCCGGCATCCACCTCAGCGGCGCGGCGGTCGAGTCGCAGCTTGCGCACGGCCAGATATTCCAGGATGCGGTCCTTGATCCTCTCGAGGTCGTAGTGATCTTCGTTGAGCACCTGGCGGGCATAGGCGATATCAATGGGCTTGCTCGTGCCTTTGTTCCACGGCAGAGAAGCCACCAGCTCGACATAGGTGCGGATCACCGAATATTCCGGGGACGCGGTGGGGATGCGCTCCAGCCGCGAAAGCTCGCGCATGACCTCGCGGCGGGCCTCTTCCGGCAGGTGGGCCTCTTCGAGCTTCTCGCGCAGGGTCAACAGCGTGGACTGATCGTCGCCTTCCTCGCCCAACTCGCGCTGGATAGCCTTGATCTGCTCGCGCAGGAAGTAGTCCCGCTGAGTCTTGTTCATCTCCTCTTGCGCCTCGTTGTGGATGCGCCGTGCCAGGTCGAGCAGCTCCACCTCACGGGTGAGCTGAAGGATGACCATGTCGAGCTGGCGCTTCAGCGAGGGCTCTTCGAGGATCGCCTGCCGCTGGGCAAGGTCGATCTGCACGCTGCCGGCGATCATGTTGACCACCTGGCGATTGTCGCGCACCGAGGCGATGTTCTGCACCAGCTGGTCGGGCAAGTTGTTCACGAGATTGCCCAGGCGCTGGAAGAGGTCGGCGGCGGCGCGGGCACGGGCGTCGATCTCGTCGCCTTTCTCAGTCTTCTCTACCAGCGGACGCACCCGCGCGCGCAGGAAAGGCTCTTCGGTGAGGAATTTCGTGACGACAAACCGCTGGAGGCCCTGGACGATGATCTGAGCGACGCCGTCGGGGCTATGCCCGATGCGCGCGACCCGCGCCACCGTGCCGACGGTATAGCATTCATCCGCGCTGGCCTCTTCGATGTCTTCGTCGCGCTGCGCCAGCAGACCCACCAGGCGTGGCCGGCCCTTCAGGTCATCCAACAAGCGCAGCGACCGCTGCCGCCCCACAGCCAGAGGGAGCACCGCGCCGGGGAACACGACCACATTCCGCAGCGGGAGAATCGCCAGATCGGCCGGCATCTCGAAATCTTCGCTCTCGATCTCGGTGTCGATGCCATGCCCACCAGACCAGGGCTCCGGCACGGCGGTGCGTCGGGTGCGGTGACGTGTGGGCGCAGCCGGCTTCACCTCGTCGGTTGTGGCAGGCTTGCGGCGAGGGGGTTTCCGTGTTGGTTTATCGTCACTCATGCGGCGGTGCTCCCACGTGAAGCAAAAATCAAGGTGTGAGTGGTAGATCAATCTCGCCGTCAGCCAGCTCACGCTGACAGTCAGGGCATAAGGGTTCAAGGTTCATGTTCGACTCGAGCGCGTCGCCTTCCACGACGACCATGTCGGCGATGGGAAACGACCTGCCACAACGCGAACACGTCTCGATGGGCCGGTGCCCAGTGGCGCGCAGGGCGCCGAGCTCCTCATCTTGCATGGCACACCTCCTCTGTCACGGCTCTGCAATCACAATGGTCCGCGCGATGAAAACGTAGACACTGCCGCATCCACCGGAGAAATATGCACAACTCTGATTATGACACAGCTTCCCGCTCGCAGGCAACCAGGAATCGCTCATCCGCTGGAGCTTGTGCAGTGGCGGCGCTGTCTGACGTGAGCGCGTGAGAGCAAGACCATATCACAGCTATGAGACGGGGCCGCTGGGCGGCTGGGTGAGGCCGCCAGAGCCGGGTGCATTCAAAGCGATGCGACATATCGCCGAGATCTGGCTCCCCATGTCGCGCATGTGCGTGCCGATCAGCAGCACGTACTGAAAGCCCAGCGCATCCGTAGAGGTGCCGATGGCCTCCTTGATGTAATATTCGAGACCACCGAAGTTGCGTTGAATCCCGCTCACCTCGGTCAGCAACATGCTGGCCCGCGCGGGGTCACGCGTGCTGGCCACGATATAGCTGCCGCGCATGCCCACGAAGGTCTGCCGCACCAGCGCCACCAGGAACTGCGCGCTAGGGGTGCTCTCACGCCAGAGGTTGAAGCTCGGCAAAGTTGCTATGGTGATGCTGAGCGCCGCCAGCTGGCGCACATGATCGGCAATGAAGTGATAGGCAGTTGCTATGCGCTGGGTCTCACCAAGGCGACGAATCTGATCGCCGCTGAGGTTGCCTCGGCCCAGCAGGTCGAGACACTGCGCGAAGACAGTCCGCTCGCCAGAAACGAGTCGGATCGCCTCAACCTGGGCGTGCCTCGCCCCGTCCACTCCTTGCCCTAGCACGCACGACACTGCGTCCTTGAAGGCTTCGCCAATGGCAATGCCATATTCCACCAGGTTTTCGGTTACTTGGGCAATCTCGCTATCCATGGAGCTCCATTGTCCATCGTTTGGTCCTGAGTGATCTAGCATAGTCTGTTGTCCTCACGCGGCGCTGTAGGCCAAGGCCACTCATCCTAGCACCTCCACAACCCAAAGCCCTGACACCTTCATGAGCGCGGCTCGTGCTCGTCAGCCGCCAGCGGTGATCGCAGGTGATCCCATCCGCCATGTGCCGGCCACTCACGCGCCTCGCCATCTATCAAGAGCTGTCGCACCGCGCGATCAGCCTCCATTCGACCTATCACTGTGCCAGGGCACCCCAGCGCATCGAGCGCATCGAGTGCTTGTCGCGCGCCATCAGCGCGCACACAGCACACCAGCTCATAATCTTCACCACCGGTCAGCGCCAGGGCGAGAGGATCGCGCCCCCACGCATCGGCCACCACCTGTGCCGCGGCATCCACTGGAACACTCGATGCGTCCAGGGTGACGCCGAGCGCGCTCGCCTCAGCGATGTGGCCGAGGTCCGCGACGAGCCCGTCACTGACATCCACCATCGCGCTCACCACACCGGTCGCCGCCAGCGCTCTCCCCTCACGCACTCGTGGCCAGGGAGCCGTCTGCGCACGCCGGACTGTGGCCAGCGCCGCCGGGTCGGGCTCAGCGTGCGCCATCTCGCCGACACGAGAAAGCACACCTGCGGCCGCAGCCCCGAGACTGCCCGTCACCAGCACGAGATCCCCGGCGTGGGCGCCGCCTCGCGTGATCGCCGCGCCACGAGCGCAACGCCCCAGCACAGTGAGATCCACGACCAGTGGACCCGCGGTCGCGGCGACATTGCCACCCACCACGGCCACACCAAAGCGGTCCGCGAGCGCCGACACGCCCGCATAGATGCCATCGAGCAGCGCGACAGGGAAGTCGGGAGGAAGCACGAGTGAGACGAGAGCCCAGAGAGGCTCCGCGCCCATGGCGGCGATATCGCTCAGATTTACAGCGAGCGCTTTGTGTCCGATGTCCTCGGGGGATGAATGATCGAAGCTAAAGTGTTGACCGGCCACCTGAGCATCAGTAGTCGCGATGAGCACCGCATCTGGGCCGAGGTCCAGCACGGCGGCATCATCACCGATGCCCACGATCACGTCGGGCCGGGTGCCCAATCGTGACGCCAGTCGCGCTATGAGTCCAAATTCACCGAGGTCGCGCACACGCATCGCTGGCTCCTCGCGGTCAGCTGACTCATTGCCGTGCGTAGGGAAAGAATCACTCGGCTATGAGCTTCGCCCGCCAACGGACGTGAGGCTAACTGTACCACGAGAATCGAGCGGGCGACAAGGTTGACAAAGTCTTAACGCAGTATGCGCACATCATGCTAAGGCCGCGCCAGCCCTGGCACACTGCTACTTTGCGCGGCCCCGTGAAGAACGCTAGTGTGTTACCTCATTGTGACGATAGGTGAAGATGTGGTGAACGGTGAAGTTGTAGACGAAGACGAGCGCGAGTGCCGCGGCCTGGGCGAAGAACGGCCGGATGACGAGGCTGAGCAGGCTGAAGATGATCGCCGTGAGCACGGTGCCACTCAGACACGTGAGGTGGAAGCGCATGAGGCGCGCCGTGAGGTGCCGGTTGTGCCCGGGCATGTGGCGGAAGGTCAGGTAATCATTGGGGAAGAAGTTCGCCAGGATGGATATCTCGGTCGCCGGAATCCACGCTGCGGCTTTGTGGATCCACGCTTGAGTGACGTTCTGGTCGTTGAAGCCAGTCAACACGAGGTGAAAGAGGACGAAGTAGATGATGAGGTTCACGACAGCGGCGAAACCACCCGCGAAGAAATAGGTCACGAAGCGCTGCAGCCATCCGGCCTTGCCACTGGTGACACGATCAACCACGGCAAGCGAGTCATTGACGAATGTCCAGCGCGTCAGATAATAGCTGCGGTCGCCGTCGTCATTTTCTGGTGGGGTGAATGCGGTAGGATCACCCAGCGCGTTCGTTGCCATAGGTTCCTTTATCTCTACTCCTGGCGCCGCTCGACCGCGGGCGAGGGAAATGAATACGTGGACGAAAAGATGAGCGCATGGGCGGCACTCCTACAAATATACGCGAAGCATACAGGAAGTGGTTGCATGCGGCACGCACACATGTGCCAAGTGCCACTCACAGTATGCCATGGGGCGACGCCGCAAGGAAGCATATGGGCTATGCTCACGAGAAGGTCAGCGCGACGGCAGGGCTGGCCGCGCGCGCGGGCACGTCTTCGAGCTCACCCGCGAATGGATACTCCTGCGGCCCCCAGACCTCGAGGGCGAGCCCCACACAGCGAAGCCGGTCCGCCTCGTCAACTATGTCGCCCTCTTCCGCTGACTCGTCGCCATCGCGCTCGGCCCACCAACCCGGCCGCAGCACGAGCTCGCTAAATTCCCCTGGTGAGGTGCCCTCGGGCAAGAGATCGGCATAGCGCTCTGGCTGCCCACGCACGGCCTGGAGCTCTTCAGCGCCTTCGTCATTGCCGGCAAGCTCGTTGAAATACTCGGGGTCACTGAGGTAGGCATCGAGCAGCGCACCCCCGCGCGCCAGGCGATATCCCGCCACAGCATCAGCATAGAGCGAGAGTGCGAGCACCGGGCTGCCGCCCAGCTCGCGCGAGAGGGC
>DASWAC010000525.1:0-11302 GCA_036391335.1 Ktedonobacterales bacterium | reverse complement strand
GGCGTTGCCAGCGCAGAAAGCGCACCAGAGCGTCATAGACGACGTCGAGAAAGGCATGGCCCAGATGGGTCGTGTCGTACGGCGTGATGCCGCAGACATAGAGTGTCACCTCACTGCCCAGTGGCCTGAGCGGTGAAACCTGGCGCGTAAGGGTATCGTAAAGCCGCATGGTAGCTTACTCCTGGGCGAGCGGAGGTGGAAGGCGAAACAGCGCATGGGCGTTGGCAGTGGTGATCTGCGCGAGGCGATCGAGCGTAATGCCGCGCAGGTCCGCCACCCGCTGCGCCGTGAGGGCGACATGCTTGGGCTCGTTGCGCTTGCCTCGGAAAGGCACCGGCGTCAGGTAGGGGCAGTCGGTCTCCACGAGGATTCGTTCCTCTGGCGCCCACCCGGCGACGTCAGCCAGCGCCGTGTTTGCCGGATACGTGACGGGGCCAGCGAAAGATAGATAGAAGCCGAGGTCGAGGGCATCGCGCGCCATCTGGCGGTCGCCAATGAAGCAGTGGAAGACCCCACGCAGCGCCGACCCAGCCTCGCGGAGGGCCGTGATCATCTCTGGATGCGAGTCGCGGTTGTGCAGGATGACAGGACGGTCGAGCTCGATCGCAAGCGCGCACTGGCGCTGGAGCGCGCTGAGCTGCGCCTCGCGCGGGGACAAATTGCGATAGAAGTCGAGCCCAATCTCACCGACGGCGACCACACTCGGATGTCCCATGAGTGAACGCTGGCGGGCAAATGTCTCATCAGTCAGCGTGGCTGCGTCGTGGGGATGCGTGCCCGCGGCGGCGAAGACCTGACCCGGGAACCGCTCGGCCAAAGCAATGGCGTCTTCACTGGTGGGCACATCCGTTCCGGGAACGATCAGGCGGGTCACCCCAGCGGCAAATGCGGCACGCACGACCTGCTCCCTGTCTGAAGCAAACTGGCGCATCTGCACGTGCGCGTGGGTGTCGATCAGCATGACATCGCTCCTCGCGCGACTACCCACGGTGGCAGACGCTGACAAAACTATAGAAAGGGAAGGGGCCTCGTGTCAACGGGCCAGGAAGGCCTCTCGTCAGCGCCACTCATCGGTGTCGAGCAGGATGGTCATCGGCCCGTCATTGGTCAGCGTGACTTCCATGTGCGCGCCAAACTGGCCAGTGCTCACCGGAACTCCCAGCGCCGCAAGCTCAGTGCAGACCTGGGCGACGAGCGGCTCCGCGATGTCTGGTGAGGCGGCGGTCGTGTAGCCAGGACGACGGCCACGCCGCGTGTCGGCATAGAGGGTGAACTGCGAGATGACGAGCGCGCCACCTTTCACGTCGAGCAGGGAGAGGTTCGTCTTGCCCTCGGCGTCGGCGAAGATGCGCAGATTGGCGATCTTGCCGGCGATCATGGTCGCTTCAGCGGCGGTGTCTCGTGGGCCGACCCCAATGAGCGCCACCAGCCCTGGGGCCGGGGAGAGCGAGGCGATCACCTTGCCGTCCACCACCACCTGGCCTTCGCTCGCGCGTTGCAGCAGGGCTCGCATCTAGCTGGCCTGTGTGGTGGTCGAGCCGCCGGAGGGTGGGGCGCTTGGGGCATCGCCCTTGGCTGGCGCGGCTGTCGATCCATCGCCATTGTTCGTGGTCGCGGCGGGGGCACTGTCAGATTTCACATTGGAGCTCGACTCTACAGGCGAGGTGGCGCTAGACGAGGAGCGGGAGTCTGTGGCATAGAATCCGGCGCCTTTGAAGACGATGCCGGCGGGGAAGAGCACGCGCTTTATCTGGCCGCCACACTCGGGGCATGTAGTCAATGGATCTTCAGTAATTCTTTGCCATGTCTCGAAACGATGCCCACACGAAGCGCAACGGTACTCATACGTTGGCATAGCTGCGAAAGCCTCTCTTGGCTGCGACGGTCCACGGCCAGCCAGTAAATTATCTGTAAAGGCTGGCTGTCAAAAAGTATAGCACAAGCGCTGTCCGGCGCCAGGTGCGATGCGGATGCGCGACACGTGGCGCGAGAGCTAGGCGCGGGGCCAGTGAGGTTGCCGTGGTCGGTGCGATACCTGATAATGTGAATACGATTAGCAGTGAATCTCTGTTGTGAGCACTAAAGGGATGAGATGAGCGCCAATACCTTGCCCAATGCATCTGCCCAACAGCCGCCAACGACCGGGCGGCAGGACATGGTCGCAATCCTCGACTATGGCTCGCAATACACACGGCTCATCGCCCGACGCGTGCGCGAGTGCCGGGTCTATTGCGAGCTGCTGCCTGCCAGCACCACGCTCGCCGAGCTTCGGGCCAGAGGCGTGAAGGGAGTCATCCTTTCCGGCGGACCCGACAGTGTCTATGATGAGGGCGGTCGCGCCGTAGATCAGGCGATCGTGGAAAGCGACTTGCCCATCCTGGGCATCTGCTATGGGATGCACCTGCTGGCGAACCAGCTTGGCGGGCACGTCGCCATGCACACCGGGCGACGTGAATACGGCCCCGCGCGCCTTCGGGTGGACGCTGAGGCAGGCCCAGAGCAGGCTAAGCTCTTTTCAGGGATGACCCCTGATGCGGATGGTCTCCTGCAAGTGTGGATGAGCCACGGCGATAGCGTGGATGAGCTGCCGGCGGGGTGGGCGCCTGTCGCACGGTCTGCCTCCGGCGCGCTGGCCGCCATGGCGGATGGCAAAGGGAAAGTGGGCATCCAGTTCCATCCCGAGGTGCGGCACACACCACAGGGGCTTACCATCCTCGAAAACTTCCTCTTTGGTGTCTGTGGATGCACACCTAGCTGGACTCCCAGCGCCTTCATTGACGAAGCCGTCTCCGCCATCCGCGAGAAGGTCGGGGACGGGCGCGTGATCTGCGGCCTCTCCGGTGGGGTGGATTCGGCCGTGGCGGCGCTGCTGGTGCATCGGGCGATCGGCGACCGGCTCACCTGCATATTTGTGGATACCGGCTGCATGCGCGCAGGTGAGGGCGAGCAAGTCGTCGAGACCTTTTCGCGGCACTTGCGCATCCAGCTCGTGGCAGTGGATGCCTCGGCACGTTTCCTGGGCCGGCTGGCGGGGGTGGAAGACCCTGAAGGCAAGCGCAAGATCATCGGCGAGGAGTTCGTGCGTGTCTTCGAGGAGGAAGCTGAGAAGCTAGGTGGCGCCGGCGAGCACGCCTTTCTCGCGCAGGGAACGCTGTATCCCGATGTGATCGAGAGCACGAGCCACGACGCCAGTGCCGCCACGAAGATCAAGACACACCACAATGTCGGCGGCCTGCCTGAGCACATGAGATTCCAGCTTATCGAGCCACTGCGCTACCTCTTCAAAGATGAAGTGCGCGAGGCGGGTCGCGAGCTGGGGCTGCCCGAAGAGTGGGTCTGGCGCCATCCGTTCCCGGGGCCAGGGCTCGCGGTGCGCATCATCGGCGAGGTCACGGCCGAGCGGTTGCAGACGCTGCGCCAGGCGGATAGCATCTTCCTCGAGGAGATCCGCGAGGCGGGGCTCTATCGCCAAATTGCTCAGGCTTTCGCAGTGCTTACCCCTGTGCGCAGCGTTGGCGTGATGGGCGACTTTCGCACCTACGGCAACATGGTGGCCCTGCGCGCGGTCGAGAGCGACGATTTCATGACCGCTGACTGGTCGCGCATTCCGCACGAGGTGCTGGCGCGGGTGTCGAACCGCATCGTGAACGAGGTGCCGCTGGTGAACCGGGTGGTGTATGACATCACTAGCAAGCCACCCGCCACGATTGAGTGGGAATAGGAGACGCCTGCGATGCCAACCGATTCAGATGATCGCGATCAGCGAGATCGTCTGCCTTCACAGCAGGCTCTCAACGGGCACCTCGGCCAGAGCGCGGATGACGACGAGGAAGATCCCGTGGAGACGCGCGATGTGCCAGGGCAGCGCGGGCGTTGGGTGCACCAGGGCGGGCTGCTCTTTTGGGAGGAGCCAGATGAGGATGACGCCGCGGCACGAGACCCGCGGGCCGATCTCTCATCTCATTGGGCCGAAGATGAGCTCGATCTGCCAGATGGAGCGCCTGAGCCCCTTCGGGTGCGGGCCGTGCGGGCATGGCTGGGGAAGCAGCGCCTGACCGAGAGTGGCGAGCTAGGAGACCTCTTGGCGCGCCGGCGTGCCGAGCAGCCTGACGCAGTAGCGGCGCCTGCTGATGCCAGTCGTGCCGGTGGCGTGTTTGATGTCGCCATGGCTGAGCGTCAAGCGGCGATAGATGAATATGAGCGGCTCATCGAGACGCTGGCGGCAGTCGAGCAACACTCCGGCACGCGCAGTGTGCTCGTCGAGTTTTACCTTGCGGTGGTGGATCGCCTGAGCGATCTGGCCAATGCGCCAGAAGCGCCGCGATCATTCGCGCCCCACTTACGAGTGTCGGACCAGCCCGAGCAGGCCCACACTCGTCCAGACCCACGCGCCGCCGCCGAGTGGCAGGGTCGTGTGGACGCCATATTGCTCACCCGACAGCGGGTCGAGCGCGTCACCACGCCCGAGGGTGACGACGACTGATGCGGTGAAAATGCCAGGCATGGGTAGCTGAGGATCCAGGTAATGTCCGACGATTCCAACTTTGACGGCCCACCGAGACCGGCAGAGCTGCCAAGGGAGGCGACCCAGACCGGCACGATGCCGCTCCCCGACACCTCGCCATCCGCGCCACCGCCAGCAAAGTGGCAGGTTTCTCGGCGGGCGGTCGTCATCGGCGCGACCCTAGGCGCGGTGGGCATGGGGGCGGCCGGCGCAGGTGTCGGCGCATTCTTGCTGAGCCACCAGTCACATGGCATTCCGGCGACCCTGCGTGGGCTCGAAGAGAGCGACGCCGCGAAGATCAATCACCTGCTGCGTCGCGCGGGCTTTGGCCCCAGTCCGGCAGATATCGGGGAATATCTCGCGCTTGGCGTATCAGGGGCACTCGATCATGTGCTCAACTATGCCAGCGTGGCGGATGATGTGAGCGCCAAGATTGCCAGCCTCAATCTCGACCTGACCAACCCTGCCGAGATGATGCGTGAGTGGATCCTGCGCATGATCTATTCCAAGCGACCGCTCGAAGAGAAGATGGCGCTCTTCTGGCATGGCGTGCTGGTGAGCAGCTATCGAGATGTGGGCGGCAAGACGAACTACGGCTACATGCGCACGCAAAATAAGCTCTTTCGCACTCATGCGCTCGGCCGCTTCGATGACCTGATGTATGCCGTCACCACCGATCCGGCCATGCTGCGCTATCTCAACGGCGCGCAGAGCACGGGAAGCAATCCCAATGAGAATTATGCGCGTGAGCTGATGGAGCTCTTCACACTCGGCATCAAAGACGCCAACGGGAATGACAATTACAGTCAGGATGACGTGCATCAAGGCGCACTGGCGCTGACCGGCTGGACCATAGACCGCGCGGGAGGCGCGGCAACGTTCGTCCCCCAGCGTCACTATGCGGGCAGCGTCACCTATTTGGGCCACACCGGCAGCTTGAGCGCACAGGAGGTGGTGCGCATCGTCTGCGCACATCCTGCCACCGGGCGGCACCTTGCGTTCCGCCTGTGGAGCTTCTTCGTCGCAGAGAACCCGTCCGAGGCGGATCTCAAGCCTGTTGCCGATGCGTACTATTCTAGCAATCACAGCATCGCGGCCATGGTAAGGGCCATGTTCACCTCATCGGCGTTCACCGGCCAGAAAGCCTATCGCGCGCGCATCAAGAGCCCTGCCGAGTTCGTGGTGGGAGCGGTGCGCGCGCTGGGGCTCGAAACCGACGGGAAGGGCCTCACGCAGCTGATGTCGCAGATGGGCCAGACTCTCTACGATCCACCCAATGTCTCAGGCTGGGATGGCGATAAGGTGAGCGCCGCATGGCTCAACACAACCACCTGGATGCAGCGCCTGAACTTCATCAACTCCCTCGTCGCGGCGGCAGCCGGCCTCAACCCAGGCAGCGGCAGGGCGAGCGCGACCCCTGGGACCAGGCCAAAGACCGCTCTGGAAAATCTCGTCAGCACCTATCAGCTCGAGTCAGCCGATGATCTCGTCTCATATGTCGTCGCAGGCATGGTGGATAACCAGCTGGCTAGTGAGCGTGTGCAGCCGCTGCGCGATGCTCTGAGCGCCACGCACGACACGCGCACCCTCACGCTGCCCGGCGGCGCCACGGTGCCACTCGCCGGCGTGCGCCAGATGCTCTACCTGCTGATGGCCATGCCAGAATATCAGATGAATTGAGGCGTAAGATGGATTATTCACGCAGGGCGATGATCAAGGATGGCCTGCTCGCAGTCACCGCCGGCATGGTAATGCCGTCCGTCTTTGCGCGGGCAGTGCGCGCCTCACACAATGCGGCGCAAGAGGGTGACCACTGGGCGCTTGCCTCGCAGAATCGAGTGCTGATCGTCGTGCAGATGGCCGGAGGCAATGATGGGCTCAACACGGTCATCCCTTACACCCAGGGGCTCTATTATCAAGCGCGGCCTACCCTGGGCATCAAGCAGGATAAGGTGCTCGATCTCAATGGTGTCTTGGGCCTGCATCCCGCGATGAAGTCGCTCAAAGCGCTCTGGGATCAGAAGCGACTCGCGATCGTGGAGGGCGTGGGGTACGACCATCCGAGCCTGTCGCACTTTACCGCCATGGACATCTGGCAGACAGTTGATCTGGCAGGGCAGGGGGCGAGTGGCTGGCTGGGTAAATATGTCTCCGGCCTTGTGGATCAGGACGGCCATCCATTTCAGGCGCTCGCCGTGAGCAATACCCTGCCAACGGCGCTGCGCGCGCTCAACGCGGACGTGCCGGTGCTGAGCAGCATCGCGAATTATCAGCTGCAGCCCGATCCCGTCGCGACAGCCGCCGCCCAGGGGGCTGACCCGCGCATCCAGACGTTGCTGCGGCTCTACAGCACCTATCCGAAGTCGGCGCCCTATGCCGCACTGCTCGACCTCACCGCCCAGAACGCGGTCACCGGCGCATCTGCCTTGAAGACAGTGGTTAG
Source organism: Ktedonobacterales bacterium (assembly GCA_036391335.1). Taxonomy (GTDB): domain Bacteria; phylum Chloroflexota; class Ktedonobacteria; order Ktedonobacterales; family JADMIN01; genus DASWAC01. The sequence continues at coordinate 4,355 of DASWAC010000525.1, read as the reverse complement.
CCAGTACAAGGCGGGGGCGCAATACCCCAACAATAACTTTGCCAAAGGGCTGCAGGTGCTGGCCGAGGTGATCGTGCAGGGGCTTGGCCTGCGGGTGGGCTATGTCACGCTGGGTGGCTTCGATACGCACGCCACGCAAGACCAGAAGGCCACCAACACCCCTGGGCGACACTCTGACTTGCTCACCGAGCTCTCTGACGGGCTAGCGGCCTTCTACGCCGATTTGCAGGCGCACAACGCGGCGGACAATGTCGTCGTGATGACGTGGTCGGAGTTTGGCCGGCGTGTGCATGAGAACGGCAGCAACGGGACCGACCACGGGACCGCCGCGCCCCTCTTCGTGCTGGGAAACCCTGTGCAGGGCGGCATCTATGGCGAGACGCCAAGCCTCTCTGATCTGGATAGCTCGGGCAACCTGAAATATACCGTGGATTTCCGCTCGGTCTACGCCACTGTGCTCGACCGCTGGCTGGGCGCGCCCGCGGATGCGGTGCTAGGCGCACACTTCGGGGACCAGAGCTTCCTGCCGGGACGCTGAGGTGTGCTGGCGACCCCGACGACCACACGCTATGGTATGCTAGAGTAGACGGGCTGCGCGCTCACGTTCTCACGCGGCTTGCGGCTCTGTCGTGCGAGGTCTGGCGGCAGCGTTGTCGCTCGCGAGAGATTCAGGTCCCTCGTCCGTGCTCCGGCCCATCGAGGGCTGAGAGCGAAAACAACAACGCCCGGCTCGGATACCCTGTGGCTGTGTCTCTCCACCACCCTATGAGGACTGCTCGCCATGCTCAGCCAGCCAGTCAAACGGCTCGACCACGTCGCGGTGGCCGTGCACAGCCTGGACGATGCCTTGCGCACCTACAAAGACCTGCTGGGGCTGACACCATCGCAGGTGCTCGATTTCCCGAGCGAGGGTGTGCGCATCGCGTTCTTGCCACTGGGTGGGTCAGGTGGGAGCACCCTTGAGCTGCTAGAACCGCTCGACGCATCCTCTGGCATGGCAGCATTCCTGGAAAAGCGTGGCGAGGGCCTGCACCATATCTGTCTGGAAGTCGCCGATATCGCCCAGGCGCTCAGCGAGCTGCAGGCTCAGGGCGCCCGCGTGCTCGACACGACGCCCCGGCAGACGGCGGAAGGGCGCGGCATCTTCTTGCATCCCAAAGGCGCCAGCGGGGTGCTCTTAGAGCTGGTGGAGCGCGACGATGCGGCGCAGGAGGAGGTCTCTGGATGAAGACAACCCGCGAGAAGCTGGATGAGCTGCGACGGCTCAAAGAGCAGGCGCTCTTGGGCGGCGGGAAGGCGCGCATCGAGGCCCAGCACAAGAAAGGAAAGCTGACCGCGCGTGAGCGGCTCGATCTCCTCCTGGACCCCGGCTCATTCCAGGAGCTAGACATGTTTGCGACCCATCGCACCTCAGACTTTGGGCTGGCCGACCAGAAGGTGCTGGGGGATGGCGTCGTCACCGGCTATGGCAAGGTTGATGGCCGGCTGATCTATGTCTTCTCGCAAGACTTCACGGTCTTTGGTGGCTCGCTCTCTGAGGCGCACGCCGAGAAGATCTGCAAGGTGATGGACCTCGCCATCAAGAATGGCGCGCCGGTGGTGGGACTCAACGACTCGGGTGGCGCACGCATCCAGGAGGGCGTGGTCAGCCTCGGCGCGTATGCCGACATCTTCCTGCGCAACACTCTTGCCAGCGGCGTGGTCCCGCAGATCAGTGCGATCCTGGGGCCATGCGCGGGCGGCGCGGTGTATTCGCCCGCCATCACAGACTTCATCTTCATGGTCGAGGGCACCAGCCACATGTTCGTCACCGGCCCCAACGTGCTCAAGACGGTGACGCACGAGGCCGTCAGCTTCGAGGAGCTTGGCGGCGCGACGGTGCACAACGCCACGAGCGGGGTGGCGCACTTTGCCATGCCCAGCGAAGCCGAATGCCTGCGTCAGATTCGTAAGCTGCTGAGCTATTTACCCTCCAATAATCTCGATGACGTGCCTGCCGAGCCGACCACCGACCCCATCAATCGCACCGATGAGGCGCTCGATAGCATCATCCCCGATAACCCGAACCGCCCCTACGACATGAAGACGGTGATTCGCTCCGTGGTGGACCGCGAGAGCTTTTTCGAGGTCCAGGAGCACTTCGCGCGCAACATCATCGTGGGCTTTGCTCGTCTCAACGGCCAATCCGTCGGCGTCATCGCGCAGCAGCCCGCCGTGCTCGCGGGGGTGCTCGACATCAACTCATCCGATAAGGCGGCGCGCTTCGTCCGCTTCTGTGACTGCTTCAATATTCCCATCATCACGCTCGAAGATGTTCCCGGCTTCCTCCCTGGAGTGACGCAAGAGCATAATGGCATCATACGGCATGGAGCGAAGCTGCTCTATGCCTATTGCGAGGCGACTGTGCCGAAGGTGACCGTCATTACCCGCAAGGCCTATGGCGGCGCCTATGACGTGATGAGCAGCAAGCATGTGCGCGGCGACATCAATTATGCGTGGCCCACCGCTGAGATCGCCGTCATGGGGGTGGATGGCGCGGTCAATATCATCTTCAAAGATGAGATCGAGAAGGCTAAGGATCCTGATGCGAAGCGCGCCGAGCGTGTGAACGAGTATCAGGACAAGTTCGCCAATCCGTACGTCGCGGCGGGGCGTGGCTATGTGGATGAGGTCATCGAGCCACGGCACACCCGCGAGAAGCTCATCGTGGCGCTGGAGATGCTGCGGAATAAGCGCGACTCGAACCCGCGCAAGAAGCATGGGAACATCCCGCTGTAGCTACTCCATCGTGCTGAAATGACGCATCCGCACCGGCTCGACAAAGTGCCCGGTGATGTGGGCGCGATAGCTCGCGAAGAGCGGGCTCTTGCGGAAGCCCTCGACGTGCGCCGTCAGCGACGCCCACTGCACCTCATAGAGGAAGATCGCCGGATCTTCGAGACAGCGGCGGAGCGTGATGCCCAAGCAGGCGGGCGACGCGCGGAAGTGGGCCATCGCGGCACTCAGCCCCTGGGCCAATGCCTCTTCGTGCCCCGGCACCGCGGTGAACTCGGCAATCTCGATGACCATGGGTGGGCTCCTTTGTCTCTCTCACGCGGCGACAGAATTGGTCCAGTCGTCCGTGATGCAGGCCTCGAACGTGGTGATAGCGGTCGTGTCGCTGACGATGATGCCCATCTCACGGTTCTGGTCCAGCGACGCGACGGAGATGTTTTCTGAGCCGACGAACGCTATGTTGGCATCCGCCACGATGAGCTTCGCATGGATATAGTAGCGCGCGCTGCGACGCACCATCCCTCCGGCTGCGGTGAGCGCGGCGACATTGGCCCGCTCGGTGCTATCGCCGCTGCCGCTCACGCCGGGCAAGAGCAGCCGCACGCTCACCCCGCGCCTGGCCGCCGCCACGAGCGCCGCCATGATCTGCGGGTCAAATAGCTCTTCCTCTTCGAGGCTGAGTGAGGACCGGGCGATCGCGATGAGGGTGAGCAGCCGGATACGTGAGTTGGTGGGGCTGACGACCAGCGCGGGATCCACCGGTGAATAGGGCTGCCGGTCCCAGTCGGCCTGGAAGCTCGCCCGCACATCGCTCACCGTGGCGGCGTTTGTCGCGATGATGCCATACTCGCGGTTGGTCGTCGCGGAGGAGCCCCCAAGCGCGGATTTCGTGAGGTTGCCAGTCATGATGTACGCGGTCGCCGCGTCCACGAGCATGATCTTCTCGTGGGTCAGCGTAAACGCGGGGCTGGTCGCCCTCGCGCTCACCCCGGCCGTGTTGAGCTCGGCGATGAGTGGAAGCTGGCCATCTGGTCCGCTGCCGAAGGGGTGCGGCTCCAGCATGACACGCACATCCACGCCGCGATTATGCGCGTCTTCGAGGGCATGGATGACATCGAGACTCGTGAGCAGATACATCCCCATCCACAGTGACGTGCGCGCACCGCGAATAGCGTCGAGGATTGGCGTGGCACGGGCGGCGGGCTCCACAAACACGCGCACATGCGCCGCGGCAGCGAGAGTGGCGCATTGAGGCTGGCAGGAAGGCGTGCCGCTGGTGACGGACGAGGTGGCGTGCTGTGCCGGAGATGCGCTCAGGCCGCACCCTGCGAGCGCCGTGAGGAGGCAAAGCACAGCGGCGATGGCGAGACTCCGGCTGTGCATGCGCTACCTCCCTTGGCCATGCTCGCTCTATTGTGGCAGAGTGCGCGCCAAAAAGCGAACGGCTGGCCAGAGCGGAAGAACGCCCAAAGCCAGTCGTTGCCTGCGCGTGCGCCTAGTGGTGCAGCGCGATGAAGAGTGGCGCCATCACCAGGGTGATTGTGCTGAGCAGCTTGATCAGCACGTGCAGTGAGGGGCCG